>NZ_RZPH01000204.1:0-7172 GCF_004022825.1 Mesorhizobium sp. M7A.F.Ca.CA.004.04.2.1 | reverse complement strand
GTTCAGGCGCCGGCCGCCGCGATTCGAGCCGGTCGGGCCTTGCCTGGGTCGAGATGCGTTCGGACAAGGTGACGAGCCCGGCAACCCGCGAAGATCCGTGGGGCACGGTGATCAGGACTATTCCCGCCAAGGCTTGAGAGCGTCTTTCTCCCCGTCACTATACGGGGAGAAATGCCCGGCAGGGAAATGAGGGGCAGCGCCAAAGTCGTGAATTTGTCAAAGCGTGAATGGTTGCGATCGTCGCCGAAGTCGGCACCGCCCCTCATCCGCCTGCCGGCACCTTCTCCCCGTATAGTGACGGGGAGAAGGAAGCTCAGGCTTCCCCAAACACCCGCTTGAAGATCGTGTCGACATGCTTGGTATGATAGCCCAAGTCGAATTTCTCGCGGATTTCGGCTTCCGGCAGCGCTGCGGTCACTTCCTTGTCGGCCAAAAGTTCCTCAAGGAAATCAGCGCCTTGCTCCCACACTCTCATGGCGTTGCGCTGCACCAGCCGGTAGGAGTCTTCGCGCGACAGGCCGGCTTGGGTCAGCGCCAGCATGACGCGCTGCGAATGCACGAGGCCGCGGAACTTGTTCATGTTCTTCAGCATGTTGTCGGGATAGACGAGCAGCTTGTCGACGACGCCGGTCAGCCGTGACAGTGCGAAATCGAGCGTCACGGTGGCATCCGGGCCGATCATGCGCTCGACCGAGGAGTGCGAGATGTCGCGCTCGTGCCAGAGCGCCACATTTTCCATCGCCGGCAGCGCCATGGAGCGCACCATGCGGGCAAGACCGGTGAGGTTTTCGGTCAGCACCGGGTTGCGCTTGTGCGGCATGGCCGACGAGCCCTTCTGGCCCGGCGAAAAATACTCTTCAGCTTCCAGCACTTCGGTGCGCTGCAAATGCCGGATTTCGATCGACAGCCGCTCGACCGACGAGGCGATGACGCCGAGCGTGGCAAAGAACATGGCGTGGCGGTCGCGCGGGATCACTTGCGTCGACACCGGCTCGGGCTTCAGGCCGAGCTTTGCCGCCACATGCTCCTCGACATAGGGGTCGATGTTGGCGAAGGTGCCGACCGCGCCCGAAATCGCGCAGGTGGCGATGTCTTCGCGCGCGTGCACCAACCGCTCGCGGCAGCGCGAGAATTCGGCATAGGCCTGCGCCAGCTTGACGCCAAAGGTCGTCGGCTCGGCATGGATGCCATGGCTGCGGCCGATGGTGACGGTGTCCTTGTGCTCGAAGGCGCGGCGCTTAAGCGCTGCAAGCAAGCCATCGATGTCGGCGAGCAGGATGTCGCTGGCGCGGGTAAGCTGCACCGCAAAGCAGGTGTCGAGAACATCGGACGAGGTCATCCCCTGGTGGATGAAGCGGGCGTCCGGTCCGACGAATTCGGCAAGATGGGTCAGGAAGGCGATGACGTCATGCTTGGTGACGCGCTCGATCTCGTCGATCGCCTCGACATCGAATTTTGCCGCCCCGCCCTTTTCCCAGATGGTTTTTGCCGCTTCCCTGGGGATGACGCCGAGTTCGGCCAACGCGTCGCAGGCATAGGCTTCGATCTCGAACCAGATGCGGAACCGGGTTTCTGGCGACCAGATGGCGACCATTTCCGGCCGGGAATAGCGAGGGATCATCGGTCAGTCCTGACATATCGAGAAGTTTGCCCGCGTCCTAACAGAGGCGAGCAAAATGCTCAACGCTGCTGGCGCGCAAACCAGACGCCCGCGGCAAACAGAGCGATGAAACCAACTGGAAAATAGAGCCGGATGCCCAGCACCACGAACTGGTAGAGCGCAATCAGCGTCGTGAAGACGAACTGGAGGACCCAGGTGCGGGTGAAAGCAGGGGCGTGCCACTCGGCGTAGTAGGAGCGGTACTGCAGGGCAAAGAGCCCGGCGGTCAGGCCGATCGTCGCCGCGGCTAGGCACACGAAGGCCGCGGCAAAGGCGACTTCCCAGCGTCTTCCCTGCGAGACCAGCCGCGCCGCGAACAGGCCGATGGGAAAAGCCAGCGCAGCTCCCACCGCAAACAGCGCGGTGACAATGCGGATTTTCGCCGGCGTCTCCCAGTCGTCCAACAACAGGGCGACGAGCGCGCTGGCGCCCATCGTCGTGGCCCATAGCAAGGCGCCATAAAACGCAGTGCGCGGCGTCGGTATCGCGCGGCGAAGGCGGTTCAGCGAACGATCGCGCGGGGCGGGTGGGACAAGCGGTGTCACAGGCGGCCGGTCACCGCGATCCAGCGAAAGTCCGGGCCTTCAAAGCCGTATTGGCGCACCGCGATCAGCACGGCATAGGCGCTGAGACTGTCCATCGAAAAGGTCTGCACAGCGCCGATGCGGTAGCCGTTCGGGCAACCCCGGCTTTTCGGTATCGACTTGTCCTCGTGCAGCAGCTTGGTCGTGCCGCCATCCTGCGCCTCGATACGCAGCAGCCGGAAGCCGTTGATCTCGCCCTGGCTCTCGCAGCCCTCGGTGTTGTTCATGCCGAGATCGTCGAGCCGAAACTCGAGCGGTGGGTCGACCGGCGAAAAGATCGGGCGCGGGTTGACTGCCATCCGGTGCGGATCGGCCGAAAGTTCGGTCACCGGGTTGAAGCCGGCGGTGATGCCGCGATTGGCGTCCAACTCGGCCTGACTGACAATGGCTTCGCCTTTTTGCCGGGCCTGAAGGCGCGCCGCATCCAGTTTGGCATTCTCGTCCTCAAGCCGGACCCGGATCGGCGTGCCCTTGAGAAAGCTGTCGGTGCTGGTGTCGATGTAGTAGCGGTTGGCATAGGGAAAACCCGATCCATCCTGCACGCCATATTCCTCGAAAGCAAAGACGCTGCCGTCCTTGGTGAAGCCGAGGATTTCAAGTTCGGCGACATCGCCGGCATGAGCCGCGATCGAGGTGGCAAACTGTGCAAGCAGGCCAACGGCAAACAGAAAGAGCATTCGCATCGGTCTTCACCCCCGTGATCGTCTCAATCCCCTAGCACGCCGAAATCAAAACGTCGTGCGGTGCGAAAGCCGATGCATCCAATCGGCCCGTCATTTGTTATCGTCGGCAGTCCCAATGGAGACCACCATGACCGACACCAGCAAAATTCGCGAGCATATGGAAGTCGTCGGCGCCGACGGCGTGCATGTCGGCACTGTCGACAAGGTCGATGGCCAGCGCATCAAGCTGACCAAGGCCGATAGCGGCGAGGGCGCTCACAAGGGCCATCATCACTATATTCCCCTGAGCCTGATTGCCGAAGTCGACGGCAAGAAGGTCTGGCTGTCGGCGAATTCCGATGTTGCGGTGACGTTCGAGGAAGAAAAGTCCGATCGGGTCTGATTATCGCTTCACCTCAGGCGTGACGACCAGACCGGAAACAGATCGTTTTCGGCAGGGGTTGCCGCATAGACGCCGCGGCTGATGGCGCGCGCCATGGTGGCGCCGGCTGCGGCGTAGAGATCGATCGCCGCATCGGCGGAGAGTTCGATACCGCTCGTGCCGGTCGCCAGCGCGAACACAAGGTCGCCATCGGCCGGTGTGTGCGTCGGCCATATCGCGCGCACGAACCCGTCATGCGCCGATATCGCCAGGCGCTTGGCGGCAGCTTTTGTGAGCACCGCATCGGTGGCAATGACGGCGATGGTGGTGTTGCCGCCGGTCTCCATCTGCCTGCCAACATGCTTGTCGCGGTGTTTCAAAAGAATCCGTTTCGCATCGTCCGGCATCGGCGAGGGATAACCAAGCCCGCCGAATTCGTTGCCGATTTCGAACGGTGCTGCCCAGAAATGGCGGGTTCGGCCTGTGGTCACCGATCCGGTCGGGTTGACGGCGGCCAGCGCACCGACGGTGACGCCGCTATCCAGCAGCGTCGAGGCGGAGCCGAGGCCGCCTTTCAGCCCCGAGGTCAGCGCGCCGGTGCCGGCGCCGATCGTGCCAAGCTGGAAATCGGCGGCGGCAGTTTGCGCGGCCTCATAGCCAAGCTCGCGGTAGGGCGGATAACGGCCCCAATCCTTGTCGCCGCCATTGCGCAGGTCGAACAGGATCGCCGACGGCACGATCGGCACGCGAAAACCACCGACCTCCAGGCCGATGCCGCGTTCGCGCAATGCCGCCTGCACGCCGGACGCCGCGTCGAGGCCGAAAGCCGAACCGCCTGAAAGCACGACGGCGTGCACCACATCGACGGAATTGTGCGGTTCGAGCAGGTCTGTCTCGCGCGTGCCCGGCGCGCCGCCCAGGATCTGAACGCCGGCCACTGTCGGCGTGTCGCAAAGCACGGTCGTGACGCCGGACTTCAGGCTGGCGTCGGACGCATTGCCGACGCGCAGGCCGGCAACGTCGGTGATCAGGTTGCGTGGGCCGGTGCGAAACATCAGTTGCTTTCCAAGGGCGCAAAGCGCGTGCCGTCGAAACGGAAGACGCGGTAAGGTCTCTGGCTGAGGTCGCCTTTTGCATCAAAGCGGATCGGCCCGATCGCCGTGGTGAAATCCTGTCCGGTCAGGGCCTCCGTCAGCGGCTTGCCCGAGCTTTCGGACAAGCCTGATGCTGCCTTGGCGATTTCGACCGCCGCAAAGGCCGGCAGCGCATAGCCGTCAGGCACGATCTTCTTAGCGTCAAATGCCGCCAGCACTTTTGGATCGGCGACATCGGCCCATTCCGGCGGTGCGATCATCAGCGTGCCCACGGCATAGGGTACATCGCCCGGCGGTGTGCGGAGATTTTCGCCGCCGGCAAAGACGATGCCCGCCTGAAGCTGTGCGGCATCGCGGCCCATGATGGCGATGTCGTCGCCGTCGCCACCGGCAAAGACATGCGTCGCGCCAGCCTTCTTCAGCCGGCCGATCATGCCGATCTGGTTGTCGAGCTGTGGCCGGAACGTGTCGACGAATACCGGTTTCAGCGCTGCCTGTTCGGCCGCTGCCCGCAACGTCTCGGCGATCTCACGTCCGTAGATGGTGCCGTCGTCGATAATGGCGAACAGCTCGTTCTGCCATAGATGGGTGAGGGCGGACGCGATGGCGTTGCGCTCATCGTCGCCGCGCGGCCCGAGGCGATAGACCGGCCAGCCGGCCTTGGCGCGGCGGTCGGTCAGGCTCTCGGTCCGCACGCCAACGGTGATGACCGGAATGTTGGCGTCCTTGAGGATCGGCATCGCCGCCTCGATCGCCTCGGTGCAGAGAAACCCGACTACGATGTCGACCTTGGCGGCTGCGAATTCCTTGGCCGCGGCAGCGCCGCCGTCCGCGGTGCAGGCATCATCCACGGTCTTCAGTTCGATGCCGTTCGCTTCGGCCGCCAGGCCGGTGCCGGCCTCGATCTGCTTGCCGAGAATGGCAGATGGTCCCGATAGCGGTGCCGCGACGCCGACGAGCAGCGTCTGGGCATCCGCGGCACTGGCCAGAAACAGCCAGAACAGCGCCGCTATTGTTCTTGTCTTGGGTCGCATTCGAGCGATGGGTCCCTCCGTGCCGGCTCTATGCTCCTGGCACTATTGCCGCCAAGACCTAAAGGCTGCCCGGCCTTGGTGCAACACGGGAATTTCGGGATATGGCTCAAGCACTTCGCTTGTGGCGGGCTATATCTGGCCATATATGTCGGTAGGATCCTGACCATGGAAAAAATACGGTGCTGAAGAAGAACGACATTGGGCCGCAGGCCTATCGCGACGCGATGAGCCACTTTGCCGGCCACGTCCATGTGGTCACCACCGACGGGCCGGCCGGCAAGCGCGGCACGACGGTGATCGCCGCCTGTTCGGTGTCGGACACGCCGCCGACCATCCTGGTCTGTCTCAACCGCGAAAATGCCAAGAATGAGCTGTTCGTGAAAAACGGCAGGTTTGCCCTGAACACGCTGGCCTCGCACCAGGAGCCGCTGTCGGTCGGCTTTTCCGGCATCACCGGCCTGCCGGTCGAGGAACGTTTCGCGCTTGGCGAATGGGATGTGATCTCCACCGGCGCGCCGACGCTGAAAGGCGCGCTTGCCGTGTTCGACTGCGAATTGATCGACACCAAGGATCTGGCCACCCATCGTGTGCTTTTTGGCAAGGTGACAGGTCTGCGTATGGGCGATAATTTGCGGCCGCTGATCTACCACGCCCGCGGCTACCACGTTCTGGACAGCGGAGCGGCGGCGTTCACGGAGAAAGAATGACCGAGCTGAAACCGCGCGCCGCGCCACGGACGATCGACGAGACGCTCGATCTCCTGACCGGTGCGGACTATGTGGCGGACCGGTCGCTGGCGACCGTGCTGTTCCTGTCGTTGCGTATGAAGCGGCCGCTGTTCCTCGAGGGCGAGGCCGGCGTCGGCAAGACCGAGATCGCCAAGGTGTTGGCACAGGCGCTCGGTCGCCGGCTGATCCGCCTGCAGTGCTATGAAGGCCTCGACGTTTCGTCCGCCGTCTATGAGTGGAACTACGCCGCGCAGATGATCGAGATCCGCATGGAGGAGGCGGCCGGCAAGGTCGAGCGCTCCGCCATGGAGCGCAACGTCTTTTCCGAAAAATACCTGATCCGCCGCCCGGTGCTCGATGCGCTGACCGGAAAGACGGGCGCTGCCCCGGTTTTCCTGATCGATGAGCTCGACCGCACCGACGAGGCCTTCGAGGCCTTTCTGCTCGAAATCCTGTCCGACTTCCAAGTGACGGTGCCCGAACTCGGCACCATCAAGGCGGAAGAACCGCCGATCGTCATCATCACCACCAATCGCACCCGCGAAATCCACGATGCGCTGAAGCGGCGCTGCCTCTATCACTGGGTCGACTATCCCAACGCCGAGCGCGAGCTCGAGATCGTGCGCCGTAAGGTGCCGCAGGCCAACCAGCGGCTTTCGGCAGAAGTGGTCTCCTTTATCCAGAAGCTGCGCCAGATCGAATTGTTCAAGGTGCCTGGCGTCGCCGAGACCATCGACTGGGCCGGCGCGCTGACCGAGCTCGACAAGGTGGCGCTCGATCCGGAAACCGTCTCCGACACGATCGGCGTGCTGTTGAAATACCAGGACGACATTGCCCGCATCGAACAGGGCGAAGGCCGGCGCATCCTCAACGAGGTGAAGGCCGAGCTTTCGGCGGCGGAGTAGGCGATGCCGCGCCCCGAACCGAAAGAGGCCATGCCGCACGGGCGGATTGCCGACAACATCGTCTATTTTGCCCGCACCTTACGCAAGGCCGGCATGCGGGTCGGGCCGGCCTCGGTCAAGGAC
>NZ_RZPH01000203.1:0-7192 GCF_004022825.1 Mesorhizobium sp. M7A.F.Ca.CA.004.04.2.1 | reverse complement strand
CGACCATACATTTCCGCGCTACAATCCCAATCCCGAGGACATGCGGATGCTGCATGCCATCCGGGACAAGGTGCTGGCATCAGGCGCCGACATCGGCCTTGGCTTCGACGGCGATGGCGACCGCTGCGGCGTCGTCGACAATGAAGGCAATGAAATTTTTGCCGACAAGGTCGGTGTGATGCTGGCAAGGGATATTTCCAGCCGGCATCCCAACTCGACCTTCGTCGTCGACGTCAAATCGACCGGCCTGTTCCATACCGACGCAATGCTGCGCGCCAATGGCGCCGTCGCTGACTATTGGAAAACCGGCCATTCCTACATCAAGCGCCGCGTCGCCGAACTCGGTGCTGTCGCCGGTTTCGAAAAGTCGGGTCATTTCTTTTTCAATCCGCCGATCGGGCGCGGATATGACGACGGGCTGGTCACTGCCATCGCCATCTGCCAAATGCTGGATCGCAGCCTGGGCAATTCGATGGCCGATCTTTATCGCGCCCTGCCGCTGACCTTCGGCACGCCGACCATGTCGCCTCACTGCGCGGACGACGTGAAGTATGGCGTTGTCGAGCGGGTGGTTGCCGACTTTCGGGCCATGAAGCGGGATGGAATGGTTTTCGCTGGCCAGAAGATCGCAGACCTCATCACCGTCAACGGCGTGCGCGTCGTCGCCGACGACGGCACCTGGGGGCTGGTGCGCGCCTCATCGAACAAACCGGAACTGGTCGTGGTGGTCGAAAGCCCGGTGTCGTCGCAGCGTCGACGGGAGATGTTCGAGGCTGTCGACGCCGTGCTGCGCCGCAGCCCCGAGGTGGGCGCCTACAACCAGACCTTTTGAATGGTAGTTGAATGACCGAGCGGATTGTCAGTTTTGTCATGAGCGGCGGCGTCGGCTCGAGGTTGTGGCCGCTGTCGCGCGAGGACAACCCCAAGCAGTTCCACGATCTGTCCGGCGATGGCTCGATGCTGGCCAAGACCTTGCGTCGGCTGACGGCCCGGCCGGAAGGCGAAACGCCGATCTTCCTGATCGCCGCGGAGCGCCATGCTGATCGCGTTCACGCCGATCTTGCTGGTCTCGACCTGGCCGGCGGCGGTCCGCTGTTCGAGCCGACCGGGCGCAACACAGCCGCCGCCGTCGCACTGGCGACGCTGCGCACGCTGTCCGAATTCGGTGACAGCCTGGTGCTGGTGATGCCGTCGGATCATGAGATATCGACCCCGCGCCAATTCTGGCATAGCGTCGAAGCCGGCACCGAGGCAGCGCGTAGTGGACGGCTGGTGGTGTTCGGCATCAAGCCGACACAGCCCGAGACCGGCTACGGCTATATCGAGGTCGCGGCCGAAAGCGGCGGCACCTTCGATGTGTCGCGCTTCGTCGAAAAGCCGGATATTGAGACTGCGCAAAGCTATCTCAAGGCCGGAAATTTCTACTGGAACACCGGTATCTTCCTGTTTCGCGCCGTCGCCATGCGTGATGCCTTCATAGCGTTCCAGCCGGATATCTGGCTGGCCACCGAAGCAGCTTACAGGGCAGCGACATCGGATCTGTCCGGCCTTTACATGCCGCTAGAACTCTACGCCGCCATTCCGTCGAACTCGATCGACTACGCCATCATGGAGCGGGCAAAAGACATCGCCATGGTGCCGGCCGGCTTCCGCTGGAACGATCTCGGCTCCTGGCAGTCGCTGCTCGATGTCGGCCCCGCCGACGACCGGGGCAATGTCATCATCGGCGATGTCGTCGCTATCGATTGCGAGAATTCCTACATTCGCAGTGATGGCCGCCTGCTGTCGGCGATCGGCATGAAGGACATCGCCATCGTTTCGACATCGGATGCCACCTTCGTCGCCCCGGTCAGCCACAGCCAGCACGTCAAGAAGATCGTCGAGCAGCTCGAAAAATCGGGTCGCCTGGAAACCAGGTTCACGCCGGCGCATGACCGCGTCATCGAAAGCGGCGCCTGGCGCCGGCGCGTGCATCACTGGCTGTTTCAGGAGACCTTGCCGCTGTGGTCGACATCGGGGGTCGACGAACGCCATGGCGGCTTTCACGAAGCGCTCGGCCTGGACGCCTCGCCGCTGATGAAGCCCAAGCGCATGCGCACCATGGCAAGGCAGGTCTATGCTTTCGCCGTCGCCCGAGCGCGCGGCTGGGACGGTCCGGCCGACCGGCTGATCAGCCACGGCATCACCTTCATGGCCGGCAAGGGCCGCACCGACAAGGGCGGCTGGGTTCGCACGCTGAATGTCGACGGCTCGGTCGCCGACGCCACCGAGGATGCCTACGATCATTCCTGCGTGCTCCTGGCGCTCGCGCATGCGCATATGTCTGGCAATCCAGACGCCTTGCGCCTCGGCGAGGAAACCTTCGCCTTTCTCGATGCGCATCTCGAAGACAGCCGCATGACCGGCTTCCTCGAGACATCGGACGGCAAAGGCGAGCGCCGCTCCAACCCGCATATGCATCTGCTCGAGGCCTTCCTCGCTTGGCATCAGGCGACTGGCGAGCGCGCCCATCTGCGCCGCGCAGCGCGCATCATCGACCTCTTCCGAAGTCATTTCTTCGATCCGGAAAGCTGGACGCTTGGCGAGTATTTCGATGCCGAATGGAAGCCATCCGCAGGAGAGAAAGGGTCATGGACCGAGCCTGGCCACCATTTCGAGTGGGCCTCGCTGCTGGTCGATTTCGCTGGACGCAGCGGCCAGGCCGAATTGAGCGGCTTTGCCAGAAAACTTTACGCGTCGGCCACTGCCAATGGCCTCAACCGCGCCACCGGCCTTGCCTATGGCGCCGTCTCGCGGCAGGGCCTGCCGCTCGACCTGATATCACGCAGCTGGCCGCAGGCCGAAGCGGTGAAGGCGGCTATCGCGCTGGATGGTTCGGGCGGGCCGGACCTGAAGCCCGAGATCGAAGCGCGCGTCGGCCGGCTGTTTCGCTGGCACATCGACCCGGCGCCGCTCGGCCTGTGGATCGACCGCATCGACGAGCGCGGCCGCTCACTGGCATCGGACGTGCCGGCCAGCATCTTCTACCACCTGGTCTGTGCGCTGACCCAGTATCTGGATGGGACGGCCGATCCGAAGGCGTAGGACTTGATCAGTACGGGCTCGCCACATCCCCGGTCTCGACATAGATCGACTTCAGCTGCGAATAGAGTGCCAGCGCCGCCAATGAATTCTCACGTCCGATGCCCGACTGTTTGAAGCCGCCGAACGGGATTTCGACCGGCGTCAGATTATAGGCGTTGATCCAGCAGGTGCCGGCCTGTAGCTCGGCAATGACGCGGTGGGCGCGCGGCAGGTCACGCGTGAAGACGCCGGCGGCAAGGCCGAATTCGGTGTCGTTGGCGCGGTTGATCACCTCGTCCTCACCGTCGAATTTCAGCACGCTCATGACAGGCCCGAAAATCTCCTCGCGGGCGATGCGCATTGTGTCGGTGACGCCGGTGAACACCGTTGGCTCGACAAAGAATCCGCCCTGGAAACCCTGCAGCGAAGGCACGTTGCCGCCACAGGCAAGCGTTGCTCCGTCCTGCTTGCCGATCTCGATATAGCCCACTACCTTGTAGTGCTGCGCCTTGGAAACCAGCGGTCCCATCTGGGTTTCGGGGTCGAGCGGGTCGCCGATGCGGATTTTCTTGGTCCGCTCGATCAGACGCTCGACGAAGCGGTCGTGAATGCCGCTCTGCACGAAGACGCGCGTGCCGTTGGAACAGATCTGCCCGGTCGAATAGAAATTGCCGAGCATGGCGCCGCCAATGGCGTTCTCGATGTCGGCATCGTCGAACACGATCAGCGGCGACTTGCCGCCAAGCTCCATCGTCGCGTGCTTCATCTTCGAGCCGGCGAGCGACAGCACCTTGCGGCCGGTCGGCACCGAGCCGGTCACCGAGACCTTGGCGACGACATCGTGGCCGACGAGCCCGGCGCCAACATCGCCATAGCCTTGCACCACGTTGAACAGGCCGTCAGGCAGCCCGGCCTCGCTGTAGATCTCGGCCAATGCGAGTGCTGAAAGCGGCGTGTTTTCCGATGGCTTGAACACCATGGCGTTGCCCATGGCGAGCGCCGGTGCCGATTTCCAGCCGGCGATCTGGATCGGGTAGTTCCAGGCGCCGATGCCGACACAGACGCCGAGCGCTTCGCGCCTTGTGTAGGCGAAGGGTCCGCCGAGATCGACCGACTCGCCATTGTAGGCGGCAACCGCACCGCCGAAATATTCAAGGCAGTCCGCTGCCGATGGGGCGTCCGCCACCAGCGTTTCCTGGATCGCCTTGCCTGTATCCAGTGTCTCGATGCGGGCGAGGTCGGCGTTGCGGGCGCGCAATATGTCGGCGGCGCGGCGCAGGATGCGCCCGCGCTCGACCGGCTTCAGCCGCGCCCAGGCGGGCTGCGCCGCCCGCGCCGCCTCGACGGCGAGTTCCAGCACGTTCGGCGTTGCCGAACGCAGCATGGCGATGGTCTCACCGGTTGCCGGATAGATGACCGGCAGCGGCGCGCCGCCTTCGTCCTCGATGTAGCGTCCGTTGACATAGTGCGATGCCGTGGGCTGGGCGCGCATGGGAGGTCTCCAAATCGTCTTCGCGGCATGCATGATCGTGCAGTCACGATCATGCTCTATCTGTCCGACGCCTGCCAGCTCGGATTGATCCATGGTTCCTGGTTGGACGGCGCCAGCGGCGTCCGGCCAAGGATGTGATCGGAAGCCTTCTCCCCGGTCATGATCGATGGCGCATTGAGATTGCCGTTGGTGACGCGCGGGAAGATCGAGGAATCGGCGACTCGCAAGCCTTCGACGCCAATGACCCGGCATTCCGGATCGACGACGCTCATCATGTCGTCGGCGCGGCCCATCTTGCAAGTGCCGCAAGGATGGTAGGCGCTCTCGGCATGATCGCGGATGAAGATGTCGAGCTCGTCGTCCGACTGCATGTGGCTGCCCGGCGAGATTTCCTTGCCCCGATAGGGGTCGAACGCCGACTGCCCGAAGATCTCGCGCGTCAGCCTGATGCAGTGGCGGAACTCGGCCCAATCGTCTGGATGCGACATGTAGTTGAAGCGGATCACCGGCTTGGATTTCGGGTCCGGCGAACGCAGCGTCACCGAACCGCGCGACTTCGAGCGCATCGGTCCGACATGCGCCTGGAAGCCGTGCGATTTCGCAGCCGCCTTGCCGTCATAGCGGACTGCCGCCGGGATGAAATGGTACTGGATATCGGGGTAGTCGACGCCGGCGCGCGAGCGCACGAAGGCTGCCGCTTCGAAGTGGTTGGTGGCGCCAAGCCCGGTCTTGAGGAACAACCACTGCGCTCCGATGAGTGCTTTCGAGAACGGGTTCAGCACCGAATTGAGCGTGATCGGCAGCAATGATTCCTGCTGGATGTAGAGCTCCATATGATCCTGCAGATTGCGGCCGACACCGGGCCGGTCGGCCACCACCGGAATGCCGTTTGCGCGCAAATGCTCGGCCGGGCCGATGCCGGACAGCATCAGTATCTTGGGCGAATTGATCGACGATGCGGCGACGATCACCTCACGTCGCGCCTTAACGACCTGAATCTGTTTGTGAGCTTCGATCTCGACGCCGATGGCGCGTTGATTCTCGATGATCACGCGCCGCGCAAAGCCCTTGACCAGACTCACATTTTTGCGCTTCAGCGCCGGCTTCAGATAGGCTGATGCCGCCGACCAGCGGCGGCCGCCGCTGATGGTCTGCTCCATCGGCCCAAACCCTTCCTGCTTGGAACCATTGTAGTCGTCGGTCAGTTCGAACCCGGCCTGGCGACCAGCCTCGACAAAGGCGCCATAGAGCGGATTTTTACGCGAGCCGCGCTGCACATGCAGCGGCCCGCCGTGGCCGCGCCAGCCATCCTCGCCGCCGTCCGAATCTTCCATACGCTTGAAATAGGGGAGCACGTCGGCGAAGCCCCAGCCGGCCGCACCCTCTTCGGCCCAATGGTCGAAATCGCGGGCGTGGCCGCGCACATAGACCATACCGTTGATCGAGGACGAGCCGCCGATCACCTTGCCGCGCGGTGTCGCCAGCACACGGCCGCCGAGATGCGGCTCCGGCTCGCTGGCAAAGCCCCAGTCATAGAGGCTCATGTTGAGCGGGATCGAAAGCGCCGACGGCATCTGGATCAGCGGCCCGATATCGCTGCCGCCGAATTCGATGACGATGACCGAATGCTTGCCGTCTTCAGACAGGCGATAGGCCATGGCCGAGCCGGCCGAGCCGGAGCCGATGATGACGAAATCTGCTTCAAGCATCGTTCATATGCGCCATGAAATCGGCGAGCGAGACATTGCCGCCGGTAGCCACAACAAAGGCGGTCTTGCCCCTCACATCCACCTTGCCGCCGAGCAGTGCGGCGAGCGAGGCGGCCCCCGAGGGCTCGAGCACCAGCTTCATGCGCTCGAAGGCGATCCGCATGGCGCTGCGCACCGATTGGTCGTCGACGGTGATGCCGCGAACACCGGCGGTCTTGACTGCCGCGAAAGGCGCGTCGCCCGGCCGTCGCGACATCAGCCCGTCGCAGATCGACTTCGGCCCGATCGGCATCGTCTCGATGCTGCCATGTGCCAGCGACGAGCCCATGCCGTCGAAACCTTCAGATTCGACGCCGATGATCTCAGTGGCGGGCGACAGATAGTGGAAGGCGAGCGAAACGCCGCCGATCAGCCCACCGCCACCGACCGAGCAGAACAAAAGATCGGCGCTGGCGCCTTTGGCTTCGAGTTGGTCAAGCGCTTCGAGGCCGGCGCCCGCCTGGCCGGCAACGATCTCCGGATCGTCAAATGGATGCAGCAGGGCCAAGCCTTCGGTCTCGGCGATCTCGCGTGCCTTGGCGGCGGCGACTTCCTCACGCGCGCGTTCGCCATGGTCGGTCAGCACGACGCGGGCGCCATAGCCGGCCGTAGCATCACGCTTGGCGGTCGGTGCGTCGATCGGCATGACGATGGTGACGGGAATGCCGAGCGCCTGGCCGGCAGCCGCCAGCCCTTGCGCGAAATTGCCGGAGGAGTAGGCGACGACGCCTTTCCTGGCCTCTTCAGTGGAAAGCTGCTTCAGGCGCCAATAGGCGCCGCGCACCTTGAACGATCCGGCCCATTGCAGCGATTCCGGCTTGATGAAGACGCGGGCCGCACCCGTCTCGCGGGCCAGTACCGCCGATTCCAGCAGCGGTGTGATCTGCGT
>NZ_RZPH01000202.1:0-7202 GCF_004022825.1 Mesorhizobium sp. M7A.F.Ca.CA.004.04.2.1 | reverse complement strand
ATACAGGGAGGGCTGTGGGGTCCCTCCTTCTCGGCCTCGACGATGTGGGAGGAGCCTGTGCGGCGAAACGGGCTAGACGCCCCCAGGCCCAGAACTTGGGCGAAACCAACTCCCACCAAAGCACAGCCGCTTTAGTGGCCGAACAATGAAGCCTCGCTCGACGAGCCGCCGCCTCTACTGTCAGCGGCATCACGCGGTTGAAGCGAACAGCGCAGCGGCTACTGTTTCCCGCACAACTCGGACGGCAATTGGGACAAGTCCGCACATGTCGTCACGTAAGCTGAACGCCGCAGGTACAGCCAAATTGGGGGCGGGGCGTTTCTGCCGTTTTGATAGAATTCTATCAAACTGACAATTTTCCTTGCACGAATGCAAGGAGAGCTCGATTGACTCCCCTCCTTTCTTGTCAAGGATGGGTTTGCAGGCTGCGGTGCGGCAGAAGCCGGACAGAACGGCGACCGGTCGAGTAAAGGCCTGCGCAAACAAGCGCGCATATTGCGGGCGCCCGCACGGAGGAGAAGACGCTCGTCCTGGTGAAAGACAACGATGCTCAGGCGCCATTGCCATTTGCCGAGGGGGTCCGCGCGCCGGAAATTTCGAAGCAACAAAGGTGAGATCGAGAATGATGATGGCGAAATACAACACAGCTCACCGTCCAGTGCAGTTCTACCGGCGGGTGGCGGAGTGGGATGGGCTGCCAAATGGAACGTAAAAAGATCAGCAAGGAGATGCTTGGCGATAGTCAGGCGCTGCGCAAGCTGCGTGAGCACCTTGTCAAGGTGGCCAAGGCGAAGACTACGGTCCTGTTGCGAGGTGAATCCGGAACCGGCAAGGAGCTGGTTGCCAAAGCCATTCACGAGCTCTCGCCTCGCGCCAAGCAGCCCTTCATCAAGGTCAATTGCGCGGCGCTCACCGAGACGCTTCTGGAATCTGACTTGTTCGGTCATGAGAAGGGTGCCTTCACCGACGCGAGCAGTTTGCGCAAGGGGCGCTTTGAGGCTGCCGACAAAGGCACATTGTTTCTGGACGAGATTGGCGAAATATCAGGTTCGTTCCAGGCTAAGCTGCTGCGTGTCCTGCAGGAGCAGGAGTTTGAGCGCGTCGGCAGCAACCACACCATTAAAGTTGATGTTCGCGTGATTGCCGCAACGAACAGGGACTTGGAAACGGCAGTTCAACGCAAGGAGTTCCGGCAAGACCTCTATTATCGCATCAACGTCGTCACTTTACGCGTGCCGGCATTGCGCGAAAGGCGAGGTGATATTCCGCTCTTGGCCGCTCAGTTTCTCAAGAATTTCAATACTGAGAATGATCACACGCTGACCTTCGCTCCCGAAGCGATTGAGGTGCTAATGAACTGCGAATTTCCAGGTAACATCCGAGAGCTCGAAAACTGCGTTCAACGGACGGCAGTTCTGGCGACGGGTCCATCAATCCTCAGAACTGACTTTGCCTGTTACGCGGATCAGTGCTTGGCCGCGGCGCTGTGGAAGAACGGACAGCCGACGTCAGAGAAGTCGACTACGATCGAGCCTTCCGCCGCCTGTGCCGCCCCGCCCGTCGGCGACGGGCAAGCGCCGATAGGCCCTGCCACGACTCGTGGTAGGGTGCCCGATGCCGATACGGTCATTGCTGCCATGGAAAAGTGTGGCTGGGTGCAGGCAAAGGCGGCGCGCCTGCTCGGTTTGACCCCGCGCCAGATCGGCTACGTGCTGAGAAAACGCGGTATCGAGATCAAGCGTCTCTGAAACAACCCGCCGAGCAAGAGCTGGAGCAGGTCAAGCATTGGTGCTCTGGCGCCGAGCCCATCGGCCAGGCTTACGAAGTGGGTGTGAACAGCGCTGCCAAGATTCCGGCCGTGTGCTTTCTACCACCAGTCGTACTGGGGCTCTGCGACTGACAAACTAAAAAGGAGTAATCCTCTGGCGGGACCTGGTCGATACATTAGCTGATGGCTTACCGCTCGATATCACGCAATCTGAGATGGGCATGAAAGTGAGTTCGACCGCTGGACAGTTGCCGACTTCGTCAGGTATTGGCCCCTGCGACCGGTTGATCTCCGATATCCAAATTCTTGGAAGTTGGTCGAGACGAAACTGTCGCCCCGGCTCGTGACCGACCGCGCGCCCGGCAAGATCGAGTTACAAAGTTGCCGAGGCAGTTTGATGTGCGTTCCTGCATCACTGTACGGGACACGACCTGACGGGAGACTATGATGCGTAGCCAAAAAGAAAAGATGCTCGCAGGCGAGTTTTACAATGCGGCGGATCCGGAGATCCAAGCTGACCTGTTGGCAACCGGGGCTTGGCTCAAGCGGTACAATGATACGCTGGGGCAGACCACGGGGCATTGGCATGAGCTTTTGTCCGAGCGGCTGGGAGAGGTTGGGCGCGGAACGGTCATCCGTCCGCCCTTTTTTTGCGACTACGGATTCAATATCCGCATTGGAGCCAATGCCTACATCAACTTCAACTGCGTTATTCTTGACGTGGTAGAGGTCAAAATCGGGCAAGGAACGGCAATTGGGCCTGCTGTGCAGATTTATACCGCCGATCATCCACATGATGCCGAGCAGCGGCAGGCCGGCCTGCAGGTCGGGCGTCCTGTTCACATTGGCAGCCGTGTCTGGATCGGCGGTGGAGCAATCATTCTGCCTGGCGTCACGATTGGTGATAATGCAGTGGTAGGCGCTGGCTGCGTGGTCACACGAGATGTTCCCGCCGGGGCAAAGGTAGTGGGAATTCCTGCTCGCGTGGCCGACCCACATAAACAGGCATAATCAACCTCGTTGACCCTGGAGGTGCATGCGAACTGTCGAAACTGTGCCGAATTTTTGTCGAAGCCATTGAGCGCTGCATATGTTGTCGCGACTCGGGCGCTTCAGTTCTTTTGCCACGGGGGTCACAAGATCATGTGCGTAATGCCGCCGCAACGTGCTCACGTCCCGCAGCAGCGGACCCTTTCACATGGCCCAACGAATTCAGAGCCTACGTTGTGCTGCCACTAGCATTACTGCTCACGAATGTATTCCCAACTGAGTTTTCGCCCTTGGAGGCAAGCAGCGACTCACCAGCAATCGCCGGCCATTAATCCTGGCTAGCATCGACCCCGACGAGGCGAGCCGCGGCGTTGCGGATCGGCATGTCGATGACCGTGATTGCGCCTTCGGCAAGGAAACGACGTTCGTTTCTGGTCAGCGTAGCCGAATCGATCACCGCAAAATGTGGGCCAGTGGAGCGCTTCATCAGCTGTCTGGCATATGTGCGCAGCATCTGATCGTTGAAGCGGCAGCCCACGAAGAAAAAACCCCGGTTGACGCGCCGTTGCTTCACCGCGTCCGGGATCGGCGTCTGGATATCAATTTCGGTTAGGACTTCGACGTAATCGGAATCAGCCACGAGGAAGTTTGCCGCCGGCCTGACGCTGCCGTGCGGCGCATAGAGCACCGTCCTAGCCACTTGTTCGGCCTCGAGTTCTGTTCCTGACAAATCGTAAGTTCTCGTCCAGATGTTACCGATTCCGGTCGCGCGCGTCGTTCCTTGTATCTCGACAACGTCTGTTTGGCCGGCCTCTGCAAGGGCTGCTCGCATGGCGCCATCGTACCAGCTGTCGATGATGACAGACAGTTGAAGGGTTGCGAGCCAGGCGTGAAGAACGGTCGGCTCGGCGGGGGCTGCGAATATCTCCGCCATCCACGCTTGGAGAGTCCGACGATGTCGGCGCTGCTCGATAAACTGCGCGACCGACCACATATTGGTGCGAATCCTGGAAGGGGCAGGCGCCCGCTTGTTGAGGGCCGCGGCGACATCTTCAGGGGTGCAAGGTACAGGGGATTCCGGTGGGTTAAGCTGCAGAAGACCAGGACCGAGATAGGGGATCACTCGATCGGCCTTGAGAGCGCCGTTCAGCAGGTCAATCAGTTTTTTGGCAAAACTGCCCCGGACGACGACGAGATGGTCCCAGCTCAGCATCGTGTTCATACGCGTTTCCTCTCCGCCACTGAACCCACCGGCATCAGGCCCCGTCGGAAATCTTCATCGCCTCGACGGTGATCGGCAAACGCGTGTCGCGCGGAAGGTCGGGCAGCATGAGCCGCCAACCGTTCCTGAGCGTCACGGTCCCGCCCCATAAGTCAGCGTTCTCAATCTCGGTGATCGGCTCTTCGAGATCCTTCTTGGGGACATAAGCCGACAAGCCAGTAGCGGTCCTGCGAATCATTACTTTCATCCGGCTGTTCCCCCGTTGGAAATGCCTTCAGCTCCGCAGGGAACCTCGACTTTGTCGAGGCTAATGAGTTCGCGCGCTCGCATGCCGACGACCGTGCCACGATCGATCCATTCGACCGCATAGATGAAGAATTGCTGGAGAAAGGTTCCAATGTCGCGCACGTAGCCTTCGTCGCCCTTCCGCACGAGGTTTTCGCCGATCTCCTTGCCGGGATAGGTGCCGTCGTTTTTTATGTGGCGTATCGCACGGACCCGCTCACCCTGCATGAACCGTGGCGGTCTGCCGATTTCGACCTCCTGTTCGCGTCTGGACCACATGCTGTCCATTCCTTTCTCGAGGCTTTTGTTGTGGTCGCGGGTTGCAGGCGTCGTCGTGCGGCGAACCCGACCGTTTCGGTAGGAATCAAGCGGGAACGCAGGTTTTCGGTACCGGACAGACCGACACGCATTGCTGCGTATCGAAGGCCTCCTTGCATTCGGTGCACTTGTTTGGATCGATCACATAGGCGTCGCCCTTGAACTTGATCGCTTCCGAAGGACATTCGAACTCGCAGGCCCCGCATTGGGTACATTGGGATGCGATGATCTTTAAAGCCATTCTAACTCCTGGTTATCGGACGAGACGGCTCAGGCCGTCGCCGCTAGTGGTCTGATCCCAAACTCTGCCGCGTAAAGTGCGCTGACTGCGGTCTCGATGTAGTCATGGCCATAGGCGTCGGTTACGCGCAGTCCAACTCGCGAGAGTTGTTCCTTCGGGCGATTTCCGATCTTGGCGCATAGCACTATGTGTATGCCTTCGAGCGCTGCGATGACGCCCTCGAGGATGGCGTCTTCGCCCCCGCCTCCGAGGCAATACCGCTCGACCTTCCGATGCCCGACCAAGCTGATCCCTCTAGGCGAGACTTCATAAACCTGGAATTCCTTCGCGTGGCCGAAGTGTTCGTTGACCCGTCCACCTCCCTTAGTGGCCACCGCAACCAGAAGCGACTTTTCGGAGTCTGTTGCCTTGACCATACCGATGGCCTCGCTCCTCGCCGCCTCATGATCACGGCGCTCGTGTGCGACCACCTGCCGATAGGCCTGACGCTTGCCAGCATCGTAGGCGACATCGTCGGGAATACCGTCCAGCGTGAATTCCTGGCCACGATCTTCACCGAGCAGGCCGACAGCATCTGCCCGGCACTGCCGGCAGTGGCGCATCAACTTGGCGCCACCTTCAAGTCGATCCTGAAGAGCCATCATCTCCGTTGCCGTTGGGCCGCGCTGCCCGATGAGTCCGTAGTGGGTACCGTGCGCCGGGTCCGAAATCAGAGGCATCACGTTGTGCAGAAACGCGCCCCGCTCCCTGACCATTTTGTTCACCTCAAACAGGTGCTGGTCGTTCACTCCAGGAATCATCACCGAGTTGATTTTGGTGAGGATGCCGCGCGCGCTCAGCATCTCCAGGCCCAGCATCTGCCGCGCGTGCAAGATTCGAGCGGCTTCGATGCCGAAGTAGCGGCGATTTTCATAAAAGATCCATGGATAGATCTTCGCGCCGACTTCCGGGTCGACCATGTTGATGGTGATCGTCACGTGATCAACATTCATTTCGGCAAGCTCGGCGACATGGTCCGGCAGCACGAGCCCATTAGTGGAGACGCACAGCTTTATGTCGGGGATTTCCCTGATGACGCGGTCGAACGTTGCCTTCGTTTTCTCCCAATCGTAACAGGCATCCCCCGGCCCAGCGATGCCAAGAACCGAAAGCTGCGGAACTTTGTTGGCAACGGCGATGACCTTGCGTAGCGCTTGGTCGGGCGTCAACTTCTCAGACACAACACCAGGCCGGCTCTCGTTGGCGCAATCGTATTTGCGATTGCAATAGTTGCACTGGACATTGCAAGCCGGCGCGACCGCCACATGCATACGCGCGAAATAATGATGCGCTTCCTCCGAAAAGCAGGGGTGATCCTTGATCCTTTCCCAAATAGCCGGATCCTCTTCGCCCGGGCTGGTCGGCGACGAGCCGTAGGAAGACGATGCGCAGCCACCGGATTTCGCGGCTGCCAGAAGACCCTCGGATGTCGTGCTAGTCGGCCCCTCAATCGAAACTGTCGGTGAGGACATCAAACGGCTCCGTTGCTGGTAACGTCGCGGTTCAAGGTGCAAGAGCCATACCAACTGAAAAAAGCGGCTTCAGTTCACTATTCGGGTCGATATCGCATTGTGTCAGGCCGGCGCGACACAATTTTGTCCTGCTTGCGACAGTGCAAGTCCAAATCCGTTCAGAAGCACGAAGCACTCCTTGTCGCGCACAGGGCGCGCAAGACCACTGGCCTGACGATTGGCTCATCAGGCTCTTAGAAGTTCCTTCACCTCGATACTATGCCGGCGTATCGCCTAGCCGACTTGTCGCAGCTTGAGGCCGAGAATTCGAGCCGCATTAGCCTGAACCCAGCCGGCCTTCTCCATTGTGTCGATCAGCCGTCACGCTTCGTCCGCCGCGGTCCCAGCCCCCGTCCGGCCGTATCGTTAGAATCGCAAGTGGCCATCTCGTGTTCAGGCGGGCGCCGATGCGCCGAACCGGCATCGTGCTGGCCCGTGAGAGCTCGTCGATGACATTGCCACGTTCCGAAAGATTGGTTCCTTCCAGAGGAGAACGCCAAGCACGCAGTTCTCCGGCTCGCGGACGTTGCCGGGGAAATAGCATTGCGAGATCAGCTCAACTGCCGACGGCGCAAAGCCATGGTTCTCCATATTTCAAGGGTAAGCGCTGTGTCCTTCCAGGAGGACCCGCGATCTGTGGGCCTGCCGATTCTGAGGTGGATCGGAGATCGGCTTGTGTCTGAACTTGAACTTACGATTGACCCTGAGCGGCAGCCTCGGCGTTTTCGAGGGTGATCAACGGCGCTGTTGGTCGGCGGCATTGGTCGATGGACGACAAGGCACGGAGTCATCTCCGAGACCCTGGAGCCGACGCGGTGATCTCGGAGG
>NZ_RZPH01000201.1:0-7203 GCF_004022825.1 Mesorhizobium sp. M7A.F.Ca.CA.004.04.2.1 | reverse complement strand
ACTTTGCAGCCGGCGCTGCGCCTGGTCGACGACGACGGCAACGATGATGACGAGGCCCTTGATCACCATTTGCCAGAACGAACTCACACCCATCATCACCAATCCGTCCGAAAGAATACCGATGACGAAGGCGCCGACGATGGTGCCGCCGATCGTGCCGCGCCCGCCCGACATCGAGGTGCCGCCGAGCACCGCCGCCGCAATGGCGTTGAGCTCGAAACTTTCGCCTGTCGCCGGATGCGAGGCCATCAGCTCGGACGAGATGATCAGGCCGACGATCGCCGCGCAGAAACCGGAGAACATATAGACGAACATCTTCACCATGTTGACACGGACGCCTGAAATCCGCGACGCCCGTTCATTGCCGCCGACGGCGAAGATGTGGCGGCCAAGCGGCGTGTATTTGGCGAGATAGGCGGCTCCCAGTGCAACGACGATCAGGATCCAGATCGCCACCGGCAGGCCGAGCAGCCGGCCGGCACCGAGGAAACCGAAGCCGGTGGTGCCAAGTTCCGGTTTGCCGACCAGGTTGGGGAAGGTGCGGCCATCCGACGACAGCAGCGCCAGGCCGCGCGCGACGTAGAGGACGCCGAGCGTGGCGATGAACGGTGCAACGTTCAGCCTGGTGATCAGCAATCCGTTGACGGCGCCGATCAATATGCCGACGGCCAGTGTGATCAGCGCGATCTCGAAGACGTTGAAATAGATGGTGTAGCCGATCTGCAGGTCGATGCCGTTGAGCACGAGATAGCCGGCCACCATACCGCACAGGCCGACGATCGAGCCGACCGAAAGGTCGATGCCGCCAGTGATGATGACGAAGGTCATGCCCATCGCCAGGAATGCGTTCAGCGCCACGTGCTTCGACATCAGGATCAGATTGGCGGTCGATAGGAAATTCGGCGCCGCGATCGAGAAGAAGATCAGCACGGCGATCAGCGCGATGAACGTCCGAAGCTTCATCACGGTCAGCAGCACCGAGCCGCTGGAAGTGGAGGGAGCGGCCGCTTTGGCTGGGATGTCAGTCATGGGCGGTGCTCTCCGTGCGTGGGGTCGGTCCGTGGCCAAGCGCGGATGCAGCCACGAGTGCCGCCTCCGTCGCTTCGGCGCGATCGAACATGCCGGTCAGTTTTCCGTTGCTCATCACCGCGATGCGGTCGGACAGCGCCATCACCTCGTCGAGGTCGGAGGTGGCGAACAAAATCCCCAAACCGTCGCGGGACAGTTTGCGCATGGTGCGGAAGACGTCGGCCTTGGCGCCGACATCGATGCCTCGGCTGGGCTCGTCCATCAGCAGCACCTTGGGTTCGGTGAGCAGCGCCTTGCCGATCACCACTTTCTGCTGGTTGCCGCCCGACAGCGACGACACCTCCTGCGCAGGGTCGGCGACCTTGATCGCCAGCTCCCGCACCATCTGCGTCACCGCCTGCCTTTCGTCGGCGCCACGGATATGGAACAGGCGGGCAAATCGCAACAGGCTGGCCAGCGTCAAATTGCTGGCGACCGAGAGGATCGAGACCAGCCCTTCGCGCTGACGGTCTTCGGGGATCAATGCCAGGCCACGCCGGATGCGCCGCGTCGTATCGCGCTCCTTGACCTTTATACCGCCAATGAAGATCTCGCCCGTCGAATGGCCGTGACGGCCCATGATGCAGTCGAACAGCTCGCTGCGCCCGGCGCCCATCAGGCCGTAAATGCCGAGGATCTCGCCGGCACGCAGCGACAACGAGACATGGTCGACGGCAAGTCCGCCGGTGGCGCGGGGCAGGCAGATCTCCTCGGCACGAAAAATCTCTTCTCCCGGAAGATGGCCGTCGGCCTTGGCGAAGTCCTTGGCGTCGGAGCCGATCATCTGGCGAACGATCCATTGCGTGTCGACGTTCTTCATCTCTTCCTGGCCGGTGATGCGGCCGTCACGCAGCACGGTGATGTAGTCGCCGATGCGGATCAGCTCTTCGAGCCGGTGCGAGATATAAACGATCGCCACGCCGCGTGCCTTGAGGTCGGCGATCACCTTGAACAGGATCTCGACTTCCGCAGCGCTCAGCGCCGAGGTCGGCTCGTCCATGATCAGGATGCGCGCGTCGAGCGAGACCGCCTTGGCGATCTCGACCAGCTGCTGCTGACCGATGCGCAGATCCTCAACCAGCATGTCTGGCCGTATGCCGGCTTGCAGGCGTTCCAGAAATTCCGCAGCGCGGTTTTCCTGTTGCTCGCGGTCGATCTTGCCGAAGCGGTTGGTGATCTCCCGGGTGGCGAAAATATTCTCGGCGACGCACATATTGCCGAACAGGTTCAGCTCCTGGAACACCATGCCGATGCCGCGGTTCACCGCGTCCGCGGACGAGGAGAAGGAAACCTCTTCACCTTCCAGCAGGATGCGGCCGGCGGTCGGCCGTTCGACACCGGCGATGATCTTCATCAGCGTCGACTTGCCGGCGCCGTTTTCACCGACCAGCACGTTGACCGCGCCCTTGCGCACCTCGAAATTGGCGCGCTTGACCGCAACGGTGCCGGAATAGACCTTGGAGACGTCCTCGAGCTTCAGGATGATTTCGCGCTCAGCTGTCGCGCTCATGGTTTCGGCCCGATCTCTGCCTCCGCCGGCGTCACCAGCGGCAGGTCCTGGCCGCTCCCCAGCGTATAGGCGCCGAGCACCTTGGCGCTGCGGCCTTCCAGCGCATCGCGTGGCAGCTTGGAGAGCACCGTCTTGTCGGCATAAGCGTTGAACGCCTTGCCGAACTGGGCGAAGTCGATCTGGTTGGTGAAGTCGTTGAACTGGATGAAGTCCAGGCTGTCGCGCAGCGCGGTACCGCGCACCGCCGGTCCGATCTGCACTCGTGCATCGGCTTTGCCGTCGCCGTCGATATCGACGTCGACGGTTGCTGCCCGCGACTGCGTGTTGGCCGTGACGATCTTGCCTTCCAGGCGAACCGCGAAAGTCCAAGGCGAATTCGCCTGCTTGTTCGGATTGCCGTATTTGGCGCCGGCAGCCGATGGATCGGTTGTCGCCAGGGTGTGAACCTGCGCAAACGGTCCGGCTTTCTGCTGGAGATAGGGCACGACCTTTGCCGCCCATGTCTCTTCGACCATCTTGTCTGGATTGAAGGCGGGAGCGTTGTCTCCGGCTTCCGATTTCGTAGGCAGGATCTTGCAGGCGGTCAGGCTGATGCCGACCATTACGGTAAGGGTCGGCCAGTTCGGCTTGGTGTTCAGCATGGCGGCCTGTCGTTCAGCATCGTGGGCGGCCCACGGAAAATGGCGGCGAGGGGCGAAAACCGATGTTCGCCCCTCGCTATTGAAATCACGCTGGCTCAGTTCGTCAGCGCGAAGGTCTCCAGCTTGGCGGCATTGTCGCCATTGATCAGAACGCAGTCCATCAACTGCTTTTCCTTGGCCGGCGACTTCTTGTTCTTGATGAAGTCGTTGGCCTGCTCGACCGCCATCTGCGCCTGCGCGAAGGCCGGCTGCAGCACGGTTGCCTTGATACCGCCCGACGCGATGGAGTCCCGTACGTCGTTCGATCCGTCGAAGCCGACGACGATGACGTCCTTGCGGTTCGCCGCGGCAAGTGCCGCATAGGCGCCCATCGCCATCGTATCGTTGCCGGAGATCACGCCCTTGATGTCGGGGTTGGCCTGCAGGATCGATTCCATCTTGGAATAGGCTTCCGTCTGGCTCCAGTTGGCCGACTGCTGGGCAACCATCTTCAGGTCCGGATAGTCATCGATGACGTCGTGATAACCCTTGGAACGAATGCCGGCATTGGTGTCGGATTCCTTGCCGACCAGTTCGACGAAATTGCCCTTCTCGCCCATCAGCTTGACGAATTCCTGCGCGCCGAGCTGGGCGCCCTGGTAGTTGTTGGAGACGATCTGCGCCACGGCCACGCCGGTGGCGTTGATCTCGCGGTCGATCAGGAAGGACGGAATGCCCGCATCCTTGGCCTTCTGCACGGCGGCGACGGTGGCGTCCGCGCCTGCATTGTCGAGGATGATCGCCTTGGCACCGCGGCCGATCGCGGTGTCGATCAGCTCGGACTGCTTGTTGGCGTCGTCGTCATGGACCAGCACCAGCGCCTCATAGCCGAGTTCCTTGGCCTTGGCTTCCGCGCCGACGGCTTCCGCCTTGAAGAACGGATTGTCGTGTGAGGGCGTGATAATGGCGATGAGATCCGCCGCATAGGCGGGCACTGCCGTGCCAAGCGCCAGCATGCCGGCGAAAACCGCAAGCGTCATTCTGCGTGTGAGTTTCATGAAGTCCTCCCGTTTGAAAAATTGCCTTGATCGGCCAATGGCTTTGTCTGCATCCGAATTCGTCAGGCAGCGCGGGCCGCGGATCGCTTGGGTCGAAAACCGTTGCCGGCTTACCCAGGACGGATCGTTGCTCCCCAGCCATCCTCCACTTGCCCAGGCATCGTGCTCCCTGCGAAACCTTGTCGATCCGAGCCATGAACAGCTAAGCCAACTGGTATGATGAGTCAACCACAAATTCAGGTGACATGTACCTGATGAGCTACCAAAACCGAGGATCGGCAATGGCATGCCGGGCCTTCGAGGTGCTGCGTCAAGCACCTGTCTTCTCTCAGGTGATCCGCTGAATGCTGGCGGCGATCTCTTCCGGTTCGAACACGCGCTTCCAGTCGTCACGCATCAGCACCGGCTTGCCGAACTCGATCGCCTTGTTGCATGCGTCGGAGAAAACGCCCTTGGTCTCGCCGAAAATGACGGCGCCGAGCACGTTCATATGGCCGAGCAGGAAGTCGAGTGCCGCCTGCTGGTCGACGCCGCGCGCCACGACCTCGTCGACGGCTTCTTTCATGACCACCAGCAACGAGGCGCACACCGTCTCCGAAAGGCCAGGCTCGAGCAGCGCCATCTGTTCGACGCTGACGCGGTGCGAACGCATCACCGGCGCCCATATGATCTTCGCGATCGCCTCGCCCTTGGCGTAGTCCTCTTCCGGGCCCTGCATCAGGGCGCTGACCATGTGCTGCTTGGCCTTCACGCCGCCGAAATAGTCCTTCTTGGCTGCCATGTCGGTCTCGTCATTGAAGATCGGCGGATGGCAGGGGTGAGTGACGAAATAGGTGAGGTCAGGCCGCTTCGGCAGATGGCCGGCGAAAGGTGCCGCCGCGTCGAGCACCACCACCATCGTGCCTGGCGCCAGCTTGCTCTCGATGCTGGCCGCTACCTTGCCGATATGCGTGTCGGGAACGGCCAGGATCACCACATCCGCGTCCTTGAGCGCCTCGTCGGCACTGACCGTATCGAAACCCAGTCCGGTCTTCAGCCGTTCGCGGCCGGCATCGCTGACCTCGACATGGCGTATCGTGTAGGGCGACCCGCGAAAATTGGTCGACAGGCGGTAGCCCATTTTCCCGCCAGCCCCGAACAGCGCAATCGTTGTCATCTGGTCACCACTCCTGTTCTTCGGCGACGGCATCGCGCGTCGTCAACTGATCAACTGGTATAATCACGCTACCAGATTTTGGCAATGCGATAATGACCATGCGATGCGTTCGCCGCGTCATCGGCTGCCGCCGGTAGCACGAGAATCATGGATGGCGCGCTCGGGATATGATCTCTAGATCACCAGAAGAAGCCCGCGCTTGCCCGCTGAGTGCGCATGAGCGCTGCTCTGCCATCCCCAGAAATAGGAGGCATGTGATAGGGGTCGGAGGTCGGGCCGGGCGCTACTTCAAAAGATCGACCAGCATGTCGAAAGCCGCATCGATATCGCCACGAACCGCCGCCTGAACTGCCTGCTCGTCCCGGTCGCGCAGGGCCGCAAACATCTGTTGATGGTATGTGTTCGCGGTCGAGTAGGACCCATGCAGCATATTGAAATAGGGGCTGATCTGCAGCCATAGATCCTTGATGATCTTGAGCAGGGTTTCGGATCCCGCTGCTCGGTAGATTGCGAAGTGGAAGGTATAATTCGCCCTGAGATAGGCCTTTACGTCGTCCGCGCCATTCGCGCGTTCCAGTGAGTCCAGATCGCGCGCGAAAATCGCAAGATCCGCATCACTCCGGTTCTGTGAGGCCCAGCCGGCGGCGATGGCCTCTATCTCAAAACGTACATTGCGCAAATCGGTGAGCCGCTCGCGGCTGAGCGCCGGAATACCAATGGAGCGTCCGGATACCACAGTGAGCGCGTTGGCTGCCGTCAGGCGCCGCAGCGCTTCCCTGACCGGCATCGGGCTGACGCCAAAGGCGTCGGCGAGGCTCTGAACCGTGACCATCTCGCCCGGTACGATGCTGCCGTCGAGGATCAGTTCGGTGACCTGATTGTAGACCCGGTCCTGCAGAGTTTCCTTGGACAGTGGAATGATCTCGACACCAGGCTTCCTGAACGCCGATCCAGCCATCTCCGGTCAACCTTCCCGCCCAAGGGCGACACTATTGCTTGTCTGGGAATGCAAGGTTCGTGGTGCCACGTCAAGCGGCCGACATAGCCCGTTTTGATATAAACGATTTCATCATTGATATTTGATCAAACGATGTTACGGTCGCTGGCATCGAATGGCAAGGGTTACGTTTTGTGCCCTTGGGAGGCATTCGGTCGTTCTGTTTGGGAGGAGTTTCACATGGGTATCGGATCGAAAGTCCGGCGGCTCGCGCTGCTGGCTGGGATGGCTGCATGCGCCTTCGGCCTGTCCGCCGCGCAGGCAGCCGAGAAGCACAAGATCTTTCTCAGCATGAGCTACATCGGCAATGATTGGCAGGCGGAGGCGGCCAACATGGTCAAGGCCATGGCCGCCCACAAGAGCCTGGCCGACAAGGTCGACCTGCAGGTCCAGGTCGCTGGCCCCAACGCGCAACGCCAGATTCAGCAGATCAACGCGATGGTGCAAAGCGGCGCCGAGGCGATCGTCGTGTATCCGATTTCCCCGACCGCGCTCAACCAGGTCGTCAAGAATGCCTGCGACAAGGGCGTGAAGGTCTTTGCCTACGACGCCGAGATCACCGAGCCTTGTGCCTACAACGTCCACATCGACCAGCTGGAAGCCGGCAGGGTGACCGCCGAATGGCTGGTCAAGAAGCTCAACGGCAAGGGCAACATCATCGCCATCACGGGTGTCCCGGGAACATCCGTCGACGATCAGCGGACAAAAGCCGCCAAGGAAGTCTTCGCCAAATATCCTGATATCAAGATCGTCGGCGAGGCTGTCGGCATGTGGAGCCAGGCGGTCGCCCGCAC
>NZ_RZPH01000200.1:0-7205 GCF_004022825.1 Mesorhizobium sp. M7A.F.Ca.CA.004.04.2.1 | reverse complement strand
GTTCAAGGCTGGTCGAACTGGCGCGTGAACGCAAACTCCCTTTTGTCGCGCTCGATCTCGATTCGGACGACGACGACGCCGTTGCAGCAATCGGCGTCGACAACATCGCCGGGGCTGGCCTGGCCGCCCGCCACCTGACCGAACTCGGACATCGCCGCTTTGCCGTGCTTACCCTGCCCTGTGCCGACGCAGGCTTCGGCCCTACCACAAGGGAGCAGGTGGAAATGGCCCTCTACTCGGCTACGCGCGACCGCTTGCGTGGCTATTTCGCCGAACTCTCCCGGGTCGGCGTCGACGTCTCGCGCGTGCCGATCTACGAAACCGTCAATGACGAGAAGAGCGTTTGGGCCGGCCTCGACCATATTTTCGCCGGTGCCGAGACGCCGACAGCCATTCTGGCGATGTCCGACAGGATGGCGCTCCATGCGCTGGACTGGCTGCGGCAGCACGACATTGCGGTGCCGGGCGATGTTTCGGTCGTCGGCTTCGACGGTGTTCCGGAGGGGGCGGTTTCCAAGCCGCCGCTGACCACGATCGTCCAGCCGATCGCCGAGATGGGCCGCCTTGCCGTCAAGGCGATCCTTGAAAATGACGGTTCGTTCAGCCGGCAATCGCTGCCGGTCCAACTCGTGGTGCGAGCCTCATCCGGCCCCTCGCCCGCCTGAGCTCAACGGCCCATTCTTGTCGCCATGGCCGGCATCGCGAAGGATGCAGCATGGACGGGCGGTGCGGCGTTGTGAGCCGGCCTGCTTTTGCCGGACCAGCCAAGGCCCGATAGCCATTCGAGATAGTAGGCGAGCGCGAACTGCATGACGATGCCGGCCGATATCAACAGGCTGTCATAGGCAAATCCGCCCGGATTGATCAGCTTCAGCACTTGCGCCGCCATTGCAAGCACCGTGCCGGCAATGAAAATCGGCAGCGATCGTTTGCCCAATATGGCAAGCGGATGATCGCGTCCGGTGCGAAACAGGTTCGAGACCGCCGGGAATGCCACGATCAGGTAGCTCACCGCCAATATATGCAGCAGCCTCGGCAGCGACAGGAACGTCTTGTCGAAGCCGGTCAGCACCGGAGGCAGGCCAAACCAGGAGATATGCCCCCAAAGCGGGCTGTGCACCCAGACCAGTGCCACAGCGGTGTAGGCCAAGGCCGCGCCAACCAGCCAGCGATTGACCGGGATGGTACCGCCGCGACGCACATGCAATGCACCTGCCAGGCCGATGTTGAAAAGGAACTGCCACGACAGCGGGTTGAGAAACCAGAAGCCGGGCTCGGGATAGTTGGGCGGAGCAATTTGATAAACCCCCGCGACCAGCCACAGGGCGCCGGAGGCGACCAGTGCCAAGACCGGCCGATAGCTGACAATGAGCAGGAACACCGGCGTCAGCAAGAGCAGCACCGCATAGACGGGCAGTATGTTGTTGTAGCCGAGTTGGTGGCCGAGCGTCACGATGCCGATCAGCACCTGCGGCGTATTCTTGATCAACGGCTCGATGTTGATCATCGTCAAAAGCTCCGGCCGCCTGGCAAACACCGCCGCAGCGCAGAACATGGCCATCACCACCATGGTGGTGACGATGTGGGTGGCATAAAGCACACCGGCGCGGCGCAACATCTTCAGGGTTGCCAGCAGCCGGTTTCCAGGTTGGAATTTCCTGCCATAGGCAAGTGCGACCGAGATGCCGGAGATCAGCACGAAGACTTCCGCCGCATCGGAAAAGCCGAAATTCTTGTAGGTCAGATACTCGAAGGCGGTACCTGGCACATGGTCGACATAGATGGTCAGCAAAGCGAGAGCACGGAGCACGTCTATGCGCGTGTCGCGCTCAGTGCGATCGGGGACACGCGCATCGCGGTCCGAGACACGCGAATCGCGGTCCGGGGAAATCTGGGTGGTCATCGACAAAAAGGCCTCAAAGCTGGTTGTTCATGCCGAGCAATGCGACCCCCGGCGCACCGCTTCGATTCCTCCCGAAGGAATGTTATCGGCGGAGAAACGGACTGTAATGCGCCCGGTTCAATCAACTTTCGCGGAGCTTGAAAATATTGCGTTTTGAAGCCGGCAAATTGAGCGAAACCTCATATAATCAAGAGGATGCGCGATGATCGAAGAGACCTCACAAGATGGTGCGCAGCGGCGTGATCTGGCCTTCAGCTACCGGCTTTACAGCCCGGCGGATTCAACCGGCGAATGTCTCTTCCTGCTGCATGGATCGGGTGTCGACGAGACGACATTGGTGCCGCTGGCACGAGAGATCGCACCGCGGGCCAAGCTGATCGCGGTGCGTGGCCGCATTGTCCAGGAGGATGGTTTCCGCTGGTTCGCGCGCATCACGCCGACGCGCTTCGAACAGCACAGCATCCGCACCGAGACCGATGCCTTTGCGGGCTTCGTCGCCGACGCGGCCACACGCCACCATCTCGATCTCTCACGCGCGACGTTCCTCGGCTATTCGAACGGCGCCAATCTGGTTTCAAGCCTGATGCTGCTGCATCCGGAGCTCGTCGAGCGCGCCGCGCTGCTGCGGCCGATGCCGGTGCTCGATCACGTGCCGGCGACGGATTTGTCAAAGGTGCGCGTCCTGATGATCGCCGGCGCCGCGGATCTCACCTATTCGCCCTTCGCCCCTGCTCTGGTGACATTGCTCAGCCAGCATGGCGCCGAGATCGACGCCCGGATTGTCCCATCAGGTCATGAATTCGGCAGCGCCGACGCCGCAATCGTCAGACAATGGCTGTCGGGATCCGCGGCGGTGGCGCAGGCAAGCTGACAGGCTCGCCGCCACGACCAGCCGGCCTACCCTCGTCCCATCCTGTTCCAGGCGTCCAGCCCTGCAATCTTGTAGGCTTCGGCGAGCGTCGGATAGTTGAAGGTGTTGTTGACGAAGAAGTCGACGGTGCCGCCGAGATTGATCACCGCCTGGCCGATGTGGATGAGCTCGGTGGCGCCCTCGCCGATGATGTGCGCGCCGAGCAGACGGCGCGTTTCGACCGAGAACAACAGTTTCAGGAAGCCGGTGTTGACGCCCATGATATGGCCGCGCGAGGTCTCGCGAAAGCGCGCCACGCCGATCTCATAGGCCGCACCGCTTTCACGCACCTGTTCCTCGGACTGGCCGACCGTCGAGATTTCCGGCACCGCATAGATGCCATAGGGGAATGTTTCCGGTGGCGGCGGCAACGGCACGCCGAAGGCATGGCAGGCCGCCACCCTGCCCTGCTCCATCGAAGTCGAGGCCAGGCTCGGAAAGCCGATGACGTCGCCGGCGGCGTAGATGTTCGGCACGCTGGTCTGGAACGTATGCGGATCGACCTTGATGCGCCCTCTGGAGTCGGCGTCGATTCCCACGACATCGAGGCCCAGGTTGCCGACATTGCCGGTGCGGCCGGCGGCGTAGAGCACGACCTCTGAACGAATGGTGCGGCCATCGGCCAGTTCCACCTCGGCGGCATCAGGCTTGGAGCGGATTTCCTTCACCGCGCTGCCCAGCCGGATGGTCATGCCGCGATCGCGCATCTGGTGGATGAAATCGTCGACGATCTCGCGGTCGACGAAATCGAGGATGGAGTTGCGCGGCTCGACCAAGGTTACCGGCACGTCGAGCGCGGAAAAGATCGTTGCATATTCGACCCCGATGACGCCGGCGCCGATCACCGTCAGCGTGCGCGGCAAGCGGTCGAGTTCCAGCATCTCGTCGCTGTCGAAGATTCGGGTCTTGTCGAAAGGCACATCGCGCGGCCGGTGCGGCCTGGTGCCGACCGCGATCAGCGCATTAGCAAAACCGACCTCGCTGTAATCGCCGGTGTCGGTGGTCAGGCTGACCTTGTTGGGGCCAAGGAATTTCACCGCAGCCCGGGCGCTCTTGACCGTGTTGCGCATGAACTGGTGCTGCAGCACCTCGACCTCATGGTCGAGCGTCTTGTGCAGGCGCTCGACCAGATCGCCGACCGAGATATCCTGCTTGACCCGGTAGCCGCGCCCGTAGAAGCCGCGCTCACGCCAACCCGAAAGGTTGAGCACCGTTTCGCGCAGCGTTTTCGACGGGATGGTGCCGGTATGCACCGAGACACCGCCCAGACGCCGGCCGCGATCGACCACCAGCACCGATTTGCCGAGCTTGGCCGACTGCACCGCGGCCCGGCGACCGGAAGGGCCGCTGCCGATGACCAGCATGTCGTAGTCCATATTGCCCCGTCCCCTGCCATGTGCGCTTTTGCTGCGCCGCAGCAAGCTAATGCTATCCGCGCCGCAAATTCAACCGGTTCAGATTGCGCCTGGCGCCTTGAAGGCCGGCGCACCGCAAGAAGCCCGATCTTGATTCCGCCACAGGCCTTCACCATTTCATGGCTGAGCGGTCCGCACCCTATGTCGGACCTTGTTACGAGGAAATGACATGAACGCGCGCGTTCTCGACGGCGAAATCATCACCAGCAGGCTCGACGATGTCAGGGCCTATGACGGCGTGCGCACGAAGCGCATCCTGGCTTTCGTGATCGACTATGTCATCGTCGCGCTGCTTACCATTCCGTTTGCCATTCTGGTGTTCTTCCTCGGGCTTTTGACCCTCGGGCTTGGCTGGATGCTGTTCGGTATCCTGTTGCCGACTGTGGCCATCCTCTACATCTGGAACACGCTGGGCAGCACCGACCAGGCCACCACGGGCATGAAGATGATGGGCATCCGGCTCGACCGGCTCGACGGCAGGCCGATCGACGGCCTCACCGCGGTCGTCCATTCGGTGCTGTTCTGGGCCGGCAACGTCATCCTGTCGCCGCTCGTCCTGCTGGTGACGCTGTTTTCCGACCGCAAGCGCACCTTGCACGATCTTTTGCTTGGCACGGTCGTCAGCCGCACGGACCGCTGAAACGGCCCTCTGAAGAGCAGTCGCAACCGATTGAGCACAAATGTGAAGGCGTCGAGTCGACCACGCCCACATAATCCTGTTGAATTTTTCGCCGTCCGCGCCAAAGGTAGAGCGATTCGAAGGAGTGTTTCCAAGGCTCGATGACGCAGCATCCGACCCAGTCGCCGCAGTTCTTCCTGACCGCGCCGTCGCCGTGCCCCTATCTCGACGGCCAGTTCGAGCGCAAGGTGTTCACGCACCTGGTTGGCGACAAGGCGGCGGAGATGAACGACCTCTTGACCCAAGGCGGCTTCCGGCGCTCGCAGAACATCGCCTACAGGCCGGCCTGCGAGACCTGCCGCGCCTGCGTTTCGGTACGCATCCTCGCCCAGGAATTCGTCGCCAGCCGCAACATGAAGCGCGTGCTGCAGCACAATTCCGATCTCGTCGGCCACATGCACAATGCCGAGCCTTCGACCGAACAATATTCCCTGTTCCGCAGCTATCTCGATGCCCGCCACCGCCGTGGCGGCATGTCCGACATGACGGTGCTCGACTATGCGATGATGGTCGAGGATACCCATGTCGACACCAAGGTGATCGAGTATCGGCGGCGTGGACCAGACACGTTCATCACCGGCAAGGGACAGGGCGAGCTGATCGCGGTGGCGCTCACCGACAAGATGGCCGACGGCCTGTCGATGGTCTATTCCTACTTCAATCCCGATTTCGAGGAACGGTCGCTCGGCACGTTCATGATCCTCGACCACATCGCCCGCGCCAGGGCGATGGGCCTGCCCCATGTCTATCTCGGCTACTGGGTCAACGGCTCGCGCAAGATGAATTATAAGATGCGCTTCATGCCGCAGGAGCATCTCGGCCCGAAGGGCTGGGAGCGCTACACCAACGAAGCGGTCGCGCGCTGATTACTCTTTCCCAAGTCCGGGCTTAAACATTTTCAATCGAGACGATGCTGGTCTTTCCGCTGGTTGGCGGAGAGCGTGCGATTGCGCCGGTCCGCCATCCTCTCCCGAATTCATTGTGAAAGTCGCTGCATGTCGTCTCACGATACTCACACCAAAGGACTTCTGCTCACCGCATTTGGCGGGCTGACGCTGACCGTGGACATCCCGCTGATCCGGCTCGCCCACGGCGAGGCATGGACAATCCTGCTGCTGCGCACCGGCTGCACCTTGGCCGCGGCACTGATCATGTGGACCATCTGGCGCTCGTTCAGCAAGAATGCGCCGCAGCTGATACCTGGCTGGTCGGGCCTGATCGTTGCCGCGATCTACGGGCTCGGCGCGATTGCGTTCATCACAGGCGTCTACAACACCTCGACCGCCAACCTGGTGTTCATCCTGGCCTTCACAACCATGTTCGCCGCGCTGCTTTCATGGGTGTTCCTGAAGGAGCGGCCGCGGCCGCTGACCCTTGCGGCATTGGCCATGATGATTGTCGGCGTCGTCATCATCGTCGGCGATTCCGTTGGCACCGGACATCTGTTCGGCGACCTGATGGCGTTGTGTTCGGCCTTCCTGATCGCCTGCGCCATCACCATCTCGCGCGCCAGCGGCAAGGATATGGGCTTTACCTCACTGATCGGCGTCGTCCTGCCCTTCGGGCTGGCGGCGTTCATGGTCTCCAACACCGGCTTTCAGGTGGAGGCGCCCTGGTGGATCATCCTCAACGGCGCCGTCGTCATGCCGATTGCGTTCTTCTGCCTTGCCGCCGGGCCGAAATACATTTCGGGCCCTGAAGTGGCGATGTTCTACCTGCTCGAAACCGTGCTGGCGCCGGTCTGGGTGTGGATGATCTTTGCCGAAACACCGACGCGCAACAGCCTGATCGGCGGCGCGATCCTGATCGTCACGCTGATCGCGCATTCGCTGTGGCAGCTTCACGAGGGACGCAAGCGGCGTGGCGACCTTGCGGTGCAACATCCGGTCTAAGGCGCGTTGAGATCAGGCGCTGGCCTTCTTCGCCACGTCGGGTTCCGGCAGGACCTCGATTTGCGGACCGGCTTCGATTTCGGCTGGCGAGCCCGGGACGACTTCATCGGCCATTTCCACCTCGCGAAGCCATTCGCGCCAGATCGCGACCAGCAGGGCCATCAGCACCGGGCCGATGAACAGACCGAGAAACCCCATGGTCTTGACGCCGCCGATCAGGCCGAAAAACGTCGGCAGGAAGGGCAGTTTTATCGGCCCGCCGACGAGCTTCGGGCGCAGTGTCTTGTCGACGATGAACAGTTCGACCGCACCCCAGAGGAACAGTGCCAGCCCGGCCATCGGCGAGCCGCTGGCGGCCAGATAGATCGAGACCAGCGTGAACGACAGTGGCGCACCGCCAGGGATC
>NZ_RZPH01000001.1:0-44902 GCF_004022825.1 Mesorhizobium sp. M7A.F.Ca.CA.004.04.2.1 | reverse complement strand
GCGTCACACCGAGACGCTGTTCGTCGATGACGGCAAGCGACAGCTCAAGCTTTCGGTGCGCATCGAGCCGCTTAGCATCGACGCCGAAGTGGTTGGCGCACTGATGATTTTCCCGACGCCTCACGAGTCTGGTCAACTCGATCAGATGCTGCTCGACAGCACCAAATTCGCACTCAGCGTGCAGATGATGCGCAGCTTCGTGCGCTTCCGTTTCGAGACGCGCTCGCTGACCGAGCTTTTCCTGGAGGTGGCGGAGCGCCGCTGGCGCGACGAGGCCGATATCGTCAGTCGCGCCCGCCGGCTGGGGCTCGACTTGACCGTTGCACAGAAGATGATCGTCGTCGACCTCGCCGAACAGGACGGTGCCATCGGCCTTGCCGATCCGCATCACGAGGTCATGCGTCTGCTGCAGCAGGCCGGCATTGCCGGCACGGCAATCGCGGTGGAGGATGGGCTTGTCTGTCTTGTCCCGGCCGATACCGGGCAGGATGGCGCGCGCTTCGCGAAATTGCCGCACAAGATTGCGGCCGGGCTTGGCCGCTATTTCGAAGCTGAGCCGGTGGTTGTGCTTTCCGAGGCCTGTGCCGCGCTGGTCGATTATCCCATCGCCTGGGAGCGGTGCCGCCGCATGATCCGGATCGGCCGTTCCTTCGGGCGCGCCGGCGTTTTTGCCGGCCAGGATTTCGGTCCGCTGCCGATATTGGTCGCCGCTGCCGACGCTCCGGACGTGCGCGGCTTCGTCGACGAAAGTGTCGGCGCCCTGATCGCGCATGACCGCGAGCACGGCACGCCCTATCTGGAGACGTTATTTGCCTATCTGCGCGAGGGCTGCCGCAGCCAGGCCTGCGCCGACGCCATCGGCCTGCATGTCACCACCTTACGCTATCGCCTGTCGCGCATGGAGGACCTGTTCGGCATCCGTCTCGACACGCCCGAACAGCGCTTCGCGGTTGAACTCGCGATCCGTCTCAGCGGCATCATCGACAGCCGCACGCCGACAGCCCGTTAGACTCTGTTGACCTCGCCACCACTGTTTCGACGCGGCAGCCGCCGCAAGTGCAGGCGCGCTGCGCCTGCACTTGCTCGGGATGGCAGCAGCACGCCCCGACATCTTTCCTACAGACCGGAGGAAGAAGGCCGGCCGTCTCTTGCCTAGCTTTCATCCGACACTATGGGAGGAAAGCAATGGCGGACGCGGTGGTACACAGGACGATCGACCCGATCGCCTTGCGTCGTGCCTTCGGCACCTTCGTCACCGGCGTGACCGTCATCACCACGCGCGACTGCGACGGCAATCCGCGCGGCATGACCGCGAACTCCTTTACCTCGGTCTCGCTTGACCCGCCGTTGCTCCTGGTCTGCGTCGCCAAGGCGGCGGCGAGCTTTCCCGCATTCAACGAAACACGGTCCTTCGCGGTCAATTTCCTCCATGAAGGCCAGGTCGACGTTTCTTCGGTGTTCGCATCCAAAGCGGCGGACAAATTCCAGTCGGTCAACCATGACCGCGCCCACACCGGCGCGCCGATCCTCACCGACAGCCTGACATGGTTCGACTGCACCGTTCACAACCGCATCGAGGCCGGCGACCACATCATCCTGATCGGCCAGGTCCAGGCTTTCGGAACCAGCCCATCGGCGCCGCTCGGGTTTTGCCGCGGCCGTTACGCCAGCGTAAAGGATCCGCTGCCTGCCGGCTGGCTGGCCTCGCAGGACATGATCATCGGCTATCTTGTCGAAGCCGGCGACCGCATCCTCTTGCGCACCGATGGCAAGGGAAGTTGGGTGCTGCCGACGGCGCGGCGCCGCAAGGCCGACAGTCAGCTCGTCCTCGATGGCGGCGAGGCGCTGACCCTCGTCCCTGAAAACACCTTCCTCTATTCGGTCTTCGACGTCGCCGACAGCGACCCGGGCTATCTCATCTACCGCGCCGAACTGAGCCGTGAGAGCGCTGAAGCCGCACTTCCGGAGGGTCACGCCTTCTTTTCCGTCGACGCGCTGCCCTATGAGCGGATCGCCACGCATGAACTGCGCGCCATGCTGCGCCGCTATGCCCGCGAGCGCCAGGACAAACGCTTCGGCATCTATATCGACACCGGCGATGGCGGCCGTGTCGCCATGATCGACGGCCAGTCGCAATCGTGGACGCAGGCCGCGTCCGAATGATGCTCCACGCAGGACAGACAGCATGAAAACGACGGTCGGATCGCTCGAAGGCTCACGCCAGAACCTGTTCATCAACGGGGCGTTCGTGGCGCCGAAAACCGGGCAGTACATCGACAGTTTCGACCCGACCACCGGCAAGCCCTGGTACGAGTTCGCCGAGGCCGGCGCCGAGGATGTCGGCGCGGCCGTCGAGGCCGCACGTACCGCTTTCGCGGCGCCTGCCTGGCGGCGCATGACCCAGACCGACCGCGGCAGGCTGGTGCGCCGGCTGGCGGAACTGGTGCTGGAGCACGCCGACGCGCTGGCGCTGATCGAGACCCGTGACAACGGCAAGCTGCTCAAGGAAATGCGGGCGCAGATGCGCGCCATGCCCGACAGCTACACCTATTTCGCAGGGATGGCCGACAAGCTGCTCGGCGACACCATTCCGGTCAACAAGCTCGACATGCTCAATTTCAACCTGCGCGAGCCGATCGGCGTCGTCGGCATGATCACGCCATGGAACTCGCCGCTGATGCTGCTCACCGGCACGCTGGCGCCATGCCTGGCGCTCGGCAACACGGTGGTCGTCAAGCCGTCCGAGCATGCCAGTGCCTCCACGCTCGCGCTGGCCGAGCTGATCATGGAGGCCGGCTTCCCGGCCGGCGTCGTCAATGTCGTGACCGGCACCGGCGCCGTGGCGGGGGACGCGCTGACCCGGCACCCTGGCATCGCGAAATTCGTCTTCACCGGTTCGACGGCGACGGGCCGGCGGATTGCCGCCAATGCGGCTGAGAACCTCATCCCCTGTTCGATGGAACTCGGCGGCAAGTCGCCACATGTCGTCTTCGACGACGTCGACATCGACCATGCCGTCAACGGCGTCGTGTCCGGTGTGTTCGCGGCGGCTGGGCAGACCTGCGTCGCCGGTTCGCGCTGTTTCGTCGAGGCCAGCGTCTACGATCGGTTCGTCGAGGCGCTGGTCGAACGCACGCGGCGCGTGCGGGTCGGGCTGCCGATGCTGGAGGAAACCGACGTCGGACCGCTGGCGCTGTCGGTGCAACTCGCCAAGGTAGAAGGCTACGTCGCCTCGGGCGTGCGCCAGGGCGCGCGGATTGCGGCCGGCGGCAAGCGGCCGCAGGCGGATGAGCTTGCAGGCGGCTGGTACTTCGAGCCGACCGTGATGACCGATGCCGACAACGGCATGGACTTCATGCAGGAGGAACTATTCGGTCCTGTCGTCGGCGTCATCCCGTTCTCGTCGGAAGACCAGATGATCCGTCTCGCCAACGACACCCGCTATGGCCTCGCCTCCGGCATCTGGACCCGGGACATCAACCGCGCGCTGCGTTTCGCCAGGAATGTTGAAGCCGGCACCGTCTGGATCAACACCTACCGCGCCTCGTCCTTCATGTCCGCCAATGGCGGCTTCAAGGAGAGCGGCTACGGGCGGCGCGGCGGCTTCGACGCCATGGAGGAGTTCTCGCGCCTGAAGAACGTCGTCATCGACTACTCGGGCGCGATGCAGGACCCCTTCATTATCCGCCTTCGCTGACCAAACCGACGCACTGGGGAGACCGACATGAAATTCGCCGTTTCGCTGACCATGGAACGCTTCTCGCCCGACATGCCGATGTCGAAGGTGAAGAGCAATCTCCTCGAGTTGGCGCGCCTGGCCGACGAAGGTGGCTTCGAGACGCTGTGGACGGCCGAGCATCACACGATCGAATGCACGATCTCGCCCAACCCCCTGATGACGCTGACCTGGCTTGCCCAGCATACCGAGCAGATCCGCCTCGGCACCTCGACGCTGGTCGCGCCCTACTGGAGCCCGATCCGGTTGGCAGGGGAGGCGGCACTTTGTGATCACCTGACCGGCGGGCGGCTGGAGTTCGGCATCGCGCGCGGTTCTTACCAATATGAGTTTGACCGCATGGCCGGCGGCATGCCGCAGCAGGAAGGCGTTGCCTATCTGAAGGAGCTGGTGCCGGCGGTGAAGAAGCTGTGGGCACAGGATTATGCCCATGACGGCGATTACTGGAAGTTCCCACTCGCCGCCGGCGTGCCGAAGCCGCTGCAGAAGCCGCATCCGCCGATCTGGGTGGCCGCGCGAGACCCGGGAACCTTCGACTGGGCGGTCGGCATCGGCGCTTCGATCCTGTCGACGCCCTTGTCGGCGCCGGCGGCCGAGATCGCCGTGCTCGGCGAGAAATTCCGCAAGGCCGTCGCCGATCATCCAGAGGTGCCGCGCCCGCGCCTGATGATGCAGCGGCGCACCTGCGTCTACGAACGAGCGCAGGACTGGGAGATCGCGGTCGGGCATGCCATTGACTATGGCCGCGCGTTCGAGAACCTGTTCCAGAACATCGGCACCGTGCAAAACGGCTTTCCCGAAGCTATCCCCTACGAGAGAGTCAAGGGCAAAGACAATTACAATCCCGAGAACATCCGTCGCAACCTGATGTTCGGCACGCCCGACGAGGTGATCGAGAAGCTGCTCGACTATGAAGCCGCGGGCGTTGACCAGTACTGCCTCGGCCTGACGTTCAACCTGCCGTTCGAGCTGCAGAAGAAGACGATCAAGCTGTGGGTCGACGAGGTGATGCCGGTCTTCGCCGCGCGCGAGCGCGACAGGGCGCGCCAGGCGGCGAGGGCGTGACTATGGCGCGCTCCGGCCAGCTCGATGTCGATGGCGTGCTGCTCAACTGGCGCCTTGAGGGTGAGGGTGGGTTGCCGCTGGTCTGCATCCATGGAGTCGGCTCCTATCTCGAAGCCTGGAGTGGCGTGGCGGGCCAACTGAAAGATCGCTTCTCGGTTCTCACCTTCGACCTGCGCGGCCATGGCCGCTCCAGCCGGATCAAGGGCCGTTACGAGATCGACGATTTCGTCAAGGAAACGCTGGCGCTGGCCGACCATGTCGGGTTTGCCACCTTCCATGTGGCCGGGTTTTCACTGGGTGGCCTGATCGCACAGCGCCTGTCGCTGACCCATGCCGAGCGCCTGAAAAAACTGGTGTTGCTGTCGACGGTCGCCGGCCGCACGCCCGAGGAACGGCACGCGGTGCGTGGCCGGCTGGCGGCGCTGATGGCGAGCGATGCCTCAGTGCATCATGAAGCCTCGCTGTCGCGCTGGCTGACGGAGGATTTTCAGGACAGCAACCCGGAGACCATCGCCGAGTTGCGCCGGCGTGACGCTGAAAACGACCGCGACTGCTATGCGGCCGCCTATCGCGTTCTGGCCGAGACCGATTTCGGCGGCATTCTCGACCGCATCACCTGCCCGACGCTGATCGTGACCGGGGAGGACGATCAGGGCTCCAGCCCGCGGATGGCACGGCTGATGCACGAACAGGTGCAAGGGTCGCAACTCGCCATCCTGCCCGGACTTCGTCATTCGATCCTGATCGAGGCGCCGGCTCGGGTTGCCACGCTGATGGGCGATTTCCTGATGGACGCTGACCGCGGGAAAGGGGGGCGGCGCCGATGAATAGCAGCCTTCGCGATGCGAAAGCCAACGCCGGACACCAGGGGCTGCACGACACCTCGCAGGGAGCGGGCCGGGACCTTCCCTGTGATCGGGGGAATGGCGACGGCAAACATCCTCCGCCACATCGGAAGACCGGACCGGCCGCGACGTCGCTAAATCCGCGGGCCTTTGGGAGAGGACGCCGACCAGGTCGGCACGAAATTGCGACGTCACGACCGGCTGAACGGAAGTGACTGCAAGGAACTGAACAACAACAGGGGAATACGGATATGACATTCTGGAACAGACCACAGCTGACGTTGGCCGCGATGGCGCTTGCGCTTGGCGCATATCCTGCTCACGCAGGCGCGGTGCTCGACCGCGTTGTGGCGGCCGGCACGCTCAAGGTGGCGACCGATGCCAACTGGGCGCCGCAGTCCTTCGTGAATTCCAGCAACGAGCTGGACGGCTTCGATGTCGACGTCGCCAAGGCGATCGGCAAGCACCTCGGCGTCAAGGTCGAGTTCATCACGCCCGGCTGGGACATCATCACCGCCGGCCATTGGGCGGGGCGCTGGGACATGCATGCCGGCTCGATGACGCCGACCAAGAAACGCGCCGAGATCTTCGATTTTCCGGCGGTCTACTATTACACGCCGGCGGCCGTTGCCGTGCACAAGGACAGCAAGGCCAAGACGCTGGCAGATCTCGACGGCAAGGTGGTCGGCGCCACCAGCACCTCCACCTTCGAGGCCTATGCCAAGAAGGATCTGACGCTCGACGCCGCCGGCGCGCCGCCATTCGAGTACAAGCTCAACCCGAAGGAGGTCCGCTCCTACGAGAATTCGACGACCGCCTTTGACGACCTCCGCCTCGGCGACGGCGTGCGCCTGGACGCGGTGGTCTCTTCACTGCCGTCGATCCTCGACGCCGAGAAGGCCGGTTACCCGATCAAGCAGCTGGGCGACCCAGTATTTTACGAGCCGCTGGCGATCGCCACCGAACGCGGCGATCCCGAACTCTCCGCCAAGATCGGCGACGCCGTGAAAGCGATGAAGGAGGATGGCACGCTGAGCAAGCTTTCCGAAAAGTGGTACGGGCAGGATTACTCGAAGACCAACTAGCCCCCTTAAAAGGCGCCTGCCCCCCGGGCAGGCCGCCGAACAGCCGGTGCTCAAAGATGCTTTATCCGGATACCGTCGAAGCCGAAGTCCTCGTCCACAAACCCTGGTTCGTGGCTACGATGTTCGGCGTCGTTCTGCTTCTCTTCATGGCTTTCAACATGTCGAGCACCAGCTTTGCCGAACTGATGCGCCCCGTGATCGGCGAACCGTCGGTGAGTGGCTTCTACGGCCGCTTTGCCATTGCTTTCGCCATAGCGGTGATCTTCACCTTGAATGTCGTGTTGATCGGCTTCGCGCCGCTCAAGTTCCAGATCGGCATCGTATGGCTCGAACTGCTGCTCCTGTTTGTTGGCTTCTTCGAGACGTTCCATCTCAGCTTGCCCTTTATCAGAGAGAAACTGCCGTTCCTGATCAGCCAGGGCGTTGTCACCACGCTCTACGTCTCGGCGATTTCCATCGTCATCGCTTCGGTCATCGCGGTGGCGGGAGCGGTCGCCAAGCTCTCCAACAATGGCTTCGCCTACGCCATCGCCAGCTTCTACACCTCCTTCTTTCGCGGCCTGCCCCTGCTGATGCAGGTCTATCTGATCTATCTCGGGCTGCCGCAGCTCGGCTTTGTCATTGATGCGGTTCCGGCCGGCATCCTGGCGCTATCGCTCTGCTACGGCGCCTACATGACCGAGATCTTCCGCTCCGGCATCCAGAGCATCGATCGCGGCCAGTGGGAGGCGTCGCGCTCCATGGGCTTCGGCTTCACGCTGACCATGCGTCGCATCATCCTGCCGCAGGCATTGCCGGTCATCATTCCGCCAACGGGCAACCAGTTCATCTCGATGCTGAAGGATTCCTCGCTGGTCTCGGTCATCGGCGTGTGGGAGCTGATGTTCCTGGCGCGCACCCTCGGACAGAAGACCTTCCAGCACATGGAGATGCTGATCTCGGCAGCGATGATCTACTGGATGCTGTCGATCTGCCTCGAACTGGTCCAATCGCGGATCGAACGGCATTACCACAGGAGCAAGGTGCGATGAGCGCCCCCGCCATCATTGAAGCCAAGTCCGTTTCCAAATGGTATGGCCAATTCCAGGCGCTGAAGGACATCAACCTGATCGTCCACAAGGGCGAGCGGATCGTGATCTGCGGGCCCTCGGGTTCCGGCAAATCAACCCTCATCCGCTGCTTCAATCGCCTGGAGGCGCATCAAGAGGGCGACATTGTCGTCAACGGCGTTGCCTTACATGGCAAGATGACCAACGTTGCCGCCGTGCGTTCCAACGTCGGCATGGTCTTCCAGCACTTCAACCTGTTTCCGCACATGACGGTGCTGATGAACTGCATGGCCGGCCCAATGTGGGTGAAGGGCGTATCGGAAAAGCAGGCGCGCAAGACCGCGCTGAAGTTCCTCGAGCGGGTCCGCATTCCCGAACAGGCGAACAAGTTCCCCATCCAGCTGTCCGGCGGACAGCAGCAGCGCGTGGCGATTGCCCGCAGCCTGTGCATGGAACCGGCTGTCATGCTGTTCGATGAGCCGACCTCCGCACTCGATCCGGAAATGGTCTCCGAGGTGCTAGAGACGATGACGGGATTGGCTCGGGACGGCATGACCATGGTGTGTGTAACACATGAGATGGGTTTTGCTCGTGCGGTTGCCGACCGGGTGATCTTCATGGACGCTGGGCAGATCGTCGAGGAGGGCACGCCCGACGGGTTTTTCGGCCACCCTTGCCATGATCGAACCAAGTTGTTCCTCAGCCAGATACTAAAGCATTAAACTTCCAGAAAAAAATGCGTGGATGCGCTGGACGAACGGCCCGTGCCTTTCCTCGACCAGCAACGCGCCGGCTGCCGCGGTTTCACCACGCCATTTTTCCTGTCCGTTTCTTCCTTTGCGCGCTTCAACGATTTCTCGGCACGTTTGACGCACAACCTTGAACTGCCAAGTTCGAAATCCAGAATTTCAGCCATCGTTCCCCTTCCTATGCGGTTGCGGTCCCTTCGGCTGATAATTACGGCTGTTCTGTTTGGTTCCGGCCAATCGCGACCCGGCTCCAGATTTTACAGGAGCCAGGCCGATCTGGTCCTGCCGATTTAAATCTCTCCGGCAATGGGCTTGAGCGCATCTTCTGTCGCAGGCTCCAGCGGGGCGCGGCAACGTTCCGGAGCAAAGCGGCGCGCCGAAGGACGATCTGAAATCCGCCCCGGGACATATCCGCGATGCGATCGACCGCGCTTTCAAGCTTTCGCGCGATAGATAGGCGCGCCGATGATCATGGAAACCTTCGACCATGTTCACTCCGAGGAGGTTTCAAGTTGTTTGGGGAATGACATGTGCCGGCCAAGTGGCCTATCTCACGCATCGCCAGCACCTATGCGATTGCCAAGACGGCTGTGCCGGCGTGACGGTCCACGAACTCGAATAGCGATCCTGGGGACCGCTGGATGTCGCAAATTGCGCCGTTCGCAACGTCGCGGCGGAGGTAGGTCCGGTTTGAGTCGAAAGCTTCGGTTGCGGTCGAATGAGCAACCGCCCTATGTGCATGCGTCATGACCATCGGATCGATCTTTGAATGAGCAAATTAGCCACAAGGCGCGCATTGCTGCTCCTCAATCCAAAGGCGCGGCGCGGCCAAGAGCTGATCGCCCCGATTGTGGAGCGGCTGGAGCGCGGCCGGCTTTCTGTCGCTGTCGAAAAGTTCGAGGCGTTGCCGGAGATCGCTCGTGACATCGTTCGCTTACGCCAAACGGCCGACCTTGTGGTCGTGTGCGGTGGCGATGGTTCGGTGTCGGCGGCGGCGATGGCTGTAGTGGAAAGCAGCCTGCCGATGGGCATTATTCCTATGGGAACGGCTAATGACCTCGCTCGCACACTCGACATCCCTATGGATCTTCTGCAGGCCGCTGACGTGATCGCGCAGGGCCGACTCCGGCAGATCGATATCGGCACGGTCAATGGCAATGCCTTCTTCAACGTTGCGAGTATCGGACTCAGCACTGAACTGGCGAAGGGTCTGGATCCCACTTTGAAGAAGCGTTTCGGCAGGCTCGGCTATGCGCTGGCGGCGATGAAAGTGTTGACGCGGGCCACGCGGTTCCACGCGAAGATTGTTGAGAAAGGCACGTCGACCGACGTCGAAACCTACCAAATTGCGGTGGGAAACGGTCGTCATTACGGCGGCGGCAACGTGGTGGAAGAGACGGCCGAGATCGATGACGGACATCTCGATCTTTATAGCTTGGAAATGACGAACCTTTGGAAGCTGGCGCTGATGCTCCGCTCCTTCCGGTCTGGAAGGCATGGCGCCTGGCGAGAGGTGCGCACGGCTAGGTGCGTCGAGTTCGACATCGAGACGGAGAAGCCGATGCCGGTCAACACCGATGGTGAGATCGTCACCTCGACACCAGGCCATTTCAAGGTCCATCCAAAGGCGATCTCGGTCTTTGCGCCTCCGCCCGTGGGCATTCGACGTCGCACAGAAGGAGCATTCGGTGCGGACCTTTGATTTGTCGGGCGACCATCCCGGTGTCAAGGCTGCGCGATAGCTCGTCCGGCCGCCGAGGCACGCATGATATCGTGTTCTCGACGCGCTTCAAAGGTGCCTTCCCATCGCCGCTCGAATATTAGCAACCTCTTGACGACCGCCGACCGCGCTCCAGAATCTCTCAAATGGCGCGGGAACAGACTGGCATCGATTTTGGCCACGAGGTGAGGGTGGGCGGCGTCACCCGTCTGGAACTGCTCGACGACGATGAAGATGGCAAGGCCACGGTCGGCGGTTTGGTCACGGCCGAAGCTGGCCCCCATCAGGGCATGGGAACGCGCCCCGCCGGTGCTCGGCGATGAAAAAAGCCAGGACTGACAATCTCCTCACGGCCATCAAAAGCCCCGGCCATGCGCTGTCGATGAAGGATCCAGCGCATGTCGAGATTTTCCCCGACTACATAATCAACAAGCGCCACATGGTAGCGGCAGCGGTGGTGGCAGTCCCGCTCCTGTTCGGTTTCACTGGCCTTGCTATTCGTTATGCCGCTGTTGCTTCAACGTTGGCAGAACCAGGCTTCGAGTCTTATGCTCGTGCGCTCTGCCGATGGGATTGCCACTGGTATCTGGATATTTCCGAACGCGGCTACGAGCGCTTTCCCATCCCAAACCAAAGCAACGTCGGACGATGGGGCTTCTTTCCATTCTATCCGATGCTGGTAGCGGTGATCCGGGCGATTTTCCCCTTCGCCACGATACTGGTCGCGACGATCACTTCGATTGCATGCAGCTACGCCGCGTGTCTGGTGGCATGGCCGCTGTTGGAGAAGAACATGCGGGCCTATGTACTGTACTGCGCTTTTCTGCTTAGCGGCCCGTTCTCCTTCCACTTCACAACTTTCCTTTCCGAACCTCTTTTCGTGCTCCTGACCTCGATTGTCTTCCTGGCACTCAAACGCTCCAGCTATGCCGTCGCTGGCATCTCGTCAGCGCTCCTTTCGGCAACGAGGCTCGTTGGGGTCCTTGTCGTCTTTGCGACCGTCATTCAAATGTTCCAGCAGCATCGAGAACGGGGCGGCTCACCACTCTCCTTTCCGCGTTGGGTGCTCGGTCGACCGGATCTGCTCGTCGCTATCTTTATCTCGCCTGCCGGCTTGTTTGCCTACATCCTGTTTTTGTATGTCACTGTCGGTGACGGCTTTGCGTTTCTGCACGTCCAACGCGCCTTTGGACGAGTGGCTGGGAACCCGCTCCTGTTTCTATGGGACGGGCTCTCAGCATTTCCCAAGACCGGGTGGCTGCCCACGGCGCCGCAATGGAGTGCGCTCGCAGCGATCATCGGGCTGGCGCTATCAGTCGTGCTGGTGGCTCGCAAGCAATATGGCGCTGGGGTCTTCTGCGCGATCTGCATTCTCGTGCCATTGATAACGAATCTGGCCTCCATGGTCAGATACGTCATTGGGCTGGCGCCTCTGATAATGTTGATGGCCGTCCTGTTGTCGGCGTCGAAACTGATCTGGCTCGCCGCTTTGGTTCTCTTCCTGGTCGCCTGCTATTTCATGACGGCGGCATGGATTGGAGGCTACCTTGCTTTGGTCTGACACCCTCAATCCCCGTGGACGCGCCATCTCGCTTGGCGCTTACGCGCTCGCCGCGGTTCTGGCCGTGTCCGAACTCGCCATCCTTGCGCTGGCTCTCCATCCGACTGTCCACGCCGACTATCGTGCCTATTACATCGACCGCACGACGACATGCCTCAACCGCGATGCCATTGGCAGCTACTCACTCGGCCAGACAGTGTCCTTCCGGTCCGATGGCGCCAAACGGGCAGCCGGCATGAAAGTTTGTGGCTGGTCGGGGCCGGTAGCCGACGGCACGCATTCACTGGGCGAGACCTCGCGGCTTCGCCTGCAGATACCGCCGCTTCGCGACGGTCTCAAGGCAACGCTACAAATGGCCGCTGTCATTCGTCCGCCACAGACGACGCAGAGGGTAATAATCTCGGTGCATGGCGTGTCCGTGCATAAGGTCACACTGTCGGGCAAGCAACCGATGACCGTCTCGTTCGTCATTCCGCATGCAGCTTTTTCGAACGCCAGCACGTTCGAAATGACCTTTGACTATCTCGACGGGATCCCGCCCAGCCAGGCCGCCAGCGACATTTACAAGCGCTCCATCAAATTGGTGTCGTTTCGACTGGACGCCATTTAGAGCATTATTGCCTCTGGCGGGAGCGATTGCCGTGCCGACCGGGAATGCGTCCGGCAAAAACCCACCGGTCAAGCACGAAGAAATTGATGCCGGGGACAAGCAAGCACGTAATCAGCACGGGAATGATGAGCGGCAAGCCCAGCTTTACCGTCAGCAACGCCGGCGCCCCATAGGCAATGGCCAAGCCTGTTGCCCCCAGCAGGAGAAAACGCGGAGCTTCAGTTCGATGCGATCGGCCCGACACGAACGTCAGGGATTTGTGAGCCAGATACGAAAACAGGGTGGCTGCGGCATATGCCCCAAGCGAGGCATGGATGGGCGTTAAACCGAGCCACTCCGATTTGGAAAAAGCAGCAACCAAAGCGGCATACAGAAGTGTGGCAGCGATGCCGACCAGGCCGAAGCGTGCCAGTAGCTTCAGGGAGTCGTCGCCGGCAGGCCGATGCTCATGCATGCGCACTACACGCATACTGTGCCCCCAGCGGCAGGGGGGCGAGCGCGCGTTCGACTTTTCGGGCCAAGGACCTGCCCGACGGCAGCAGCAGGAAGTGCTCGGATCGGATGTTGCTGAAGCCTGCTTCTTGAAGGAGGGACGCTGTTTTGGCTGCGCTGAGCAGCACCGCGTCATGGTCGAAGGGACACCGGAACACAGCCAGACGCGTCAGCGGGTTATAGGGATTGTGCTCGATGATGCAGGCGACACCGCCCGGGCGCACGACGCGCCGCATCTCGCGCATGAACCCGAGCCAGGAAGCTGGCGGTACATGATGGACGACGCAGCTGGCGAAGGCCAGATCAAAGACCCCATTGTCGTATGGCAGGTTCAGGCTGGTGCAGGCCCTGTATGTGACGCTCGGATTTTCCTGCCTCGCACGCAGGATCGATTCCTGCGAGATGTCACAGCCGTCCAGGCACTCGAAGGCGCCTTTGAGATAGGGATGGAGCACACCTACGCCGCAGCCGACATCAAGCACCCGTACTTCCGAGCCGGCATGACGAAGCCCCCGCTCGATCACAACGCGTCGCAGCAACTCGGCCTTCGCCATGAGAAAGAAGTCGTGCTTAAGCCCTGAAAAGCGGATCGATCCCTGGACCGTCTCACCATAATTGAATCTATAGCTGTCGAAGGGTTCGGACATTGGCCGGGACTCCAATCCGGGATTTTCGAGGCGAGCGGCGGCTCTTGCCCGGGACGGCAGACATCGGCCGGTCGAAGCCGGTGAGGCGATCGATCACGTAAAGCGGGCGCCGTTTTACTTCGGCGTGGATGCTGCCGACATACAATCCGACCACGCCGGTCATGAAGAGGTTGATGCCGCACAGGAGCGACACGATCATCACGGTGGATGTCCAGCCGGCAACAATGCCGGTTTCAAAGGCCCAGGCGTAGATGGCGTAGGCACCAAAGGCTACGGCCAGCGCAGAAATGGCCAAGCCACCCCAGAGCGCCAGGCGCAGCGGCTGCTCCGAGAAACTGACGATGGCGTGCACAGCAAGATGCACCATCTTCCAGAATGGGTATTTGGTCTGGCCATGGGCTCGTGCCGGGCGCTCGAAAGACACCGACGCCTGCTTGAACCCCATCCAGCCAAACATGCCCCTGACGAAGCGATCCTGTTCGGGCATCTGCCTGAAAGTTCTCAGCGCTTTCGGACCGACCAACCGGAAATCTCCAACGTCGCGCGGAATGTCAACGGTCGTCATCCTTTCCAGCAAGCGATAGAAGAGACTTGCCGTGAAGCGCTTGAACCAGGATTCGCCCTCGCGTTTAACGCGCCGGGCATAGACAATTTCGAAACCTTCCTTCCACTTCGCCACCAGATCGAGAACCACCTCGGGTGGGTCTTGGAGATCGGCATCCATGACGATGACGGCATCCCCCTGGGCGGCGTCCATACCGGCTGTGATTGCTATCTGGTGCCCAAAATTGCGGGAAAGCTCGATCAGCCGAAAACGAGGCTCGGCGGCGACCACACGCCGAAGGTAAGTGACGCTGCCATCGCGGCTTCCGTCATCGACGAAAATAGCCTCTGTCTCACCGTCCAGCTGGTGGATTAGCAACCTGATCCGCTCGATCAGACGAGGCAGCACTTGTTCCTCGTTGTATATCGGCAGAACCAGCGAGTAGCGCAGCGACACGTTCGCTCTCATCCCGGCACTTTGGATTACAGAGGCCTCCATGCCGATCAAATGAAACGCCAGCCTCAAAGTTCCATAAGGCATTACTAATTTAATTTGTTGTTGTAGGCGGGTGGCGAGCTGTTCGTTCTGAACGGCTTCGGTCTGATTTGGCATGGGATATCGTTTCGCGCGCCGGCGGAGCAATGCGCTGTTTCGCAATCATTGTCGGGCAAGTGGCCGCCTTACCAGCTCTTGTCAGCGCGTCGGCGCGCGATAATTTTTGAGGGGAAGGGACTTCGACCAAAGGAGCCGACGATGGAACACCAAACTTTAAGCCAACTGCAGACAATTGCAGAAGTAGAACCCCTGTCGACATACCCGATCATGACCCGGCAACAGCGCATTGAGCGCTGGGCAGAATTGCTGGAACAACATCCCGAGCGACGCCTGACAGCGCTTACCGGCACTGAGCATCTGAAGCGGGAAGCTCGCGACGCAGCGCGCGGTGAGGGCTCGCCAATTACAGTGGCCTTCGAGGACCCGCTACTGCGTGCGTTAGGCCTGAAGGATGACACCTATGGGGCAGCAAAGCGCTTCTTCGAACTGTCTGACGGGGAGTTGCACGACATCGTCTGCAGTTGCCATGTCGGAACCACGTTCAGAGGGCAGTGGGCTGCCGCCAGAGTCCGCCGGTCAATCGGAGGGAACAGGTTTCTTAAGTGGCTTAGAGAGAGAATGTGGCACTGAGGTCGCCAAGGACGGCGATTGAAGCTCGTTTCAAGCGAGGTGGATGAACGATTGGGGCGCCAGTGGAGCGCCGTGTTGACGACGGGGGTCGGCGCCGTCCCACGGCTGTGCAGACGGGTGGGGCGCTCCTCGGTCCCAGTTTACTCGCGGTGCGTTCCAGCATGGCTGCAATACTCCAGGGGCAGGATTCTGGAATCCTGTTTGCGGCTAGCATCACCACGTGAAGACATCGATCGTTCGCCATCTGCTGCGCTAACCTCAATCTCGGCGGCGCCTGGCCTGTATGGCAGCAAAGGTGACTGGGCGAAAATCCCAGGCGTCGACGCCGACGTCGTGCTGGCGCGTCATTGGCTTCAGCCGGCCATGAGAATGGCCGTGCAGGTTTATCGATTTCTTGCCGATCTTGTTCCAGGTGCGGAACGGGTAGTGGCAAAGAACCAAGAAACTGCCCTCGACAGTTAGCTCCTTGTAGTGTTGCACGCTAGCCCAAGCCGAAGCGCGGAGCGTTACCATGCCGTCGTTGTTGCCGATGATCAGGTGTTTGGTGCCGTGGAGGCAGGACAGCAGCGAAGACACTGTCTCGGCCGATCCCTTGGCGAAGTCGCCGAGGTGCCAAACCTCGTCATTTGGAGCAACAGTCTCGTTCCAAAGTTCAGTCAGTGCCTGGTCGTGCGCCACCAATGAACTGAAGGGGCGGGGGTCGAGCCGCAGAATGCGGGGATCGTTGAAATGCGTGTCGGAGGTGAAGAAGATCATGCGCCGCCGCTGGCTGAGATGAGCGCTCGACGATCGCTTTTAAGTTCGGTTGCCGGAGCGGCTTTTGGGTCCATCATCGATCCTGATTTGGGCTTCCCTGAGCATCTTGAGTGCCTCTTCCTTGGTGAGGCCGCACTTGCGCGCAAAGTAGAGAGCTTCGATCGCCTTTTCACGATCTGTGGCTTCTGTGTGCTGTTTAAGCTTTTCACATCGTTCTCTATCACCTTTTGATGCCACCGAACCATCACGGTGCCGGGTTGTTCCCATCCATCGGATCTGCTGACCTGCGGAGCGCCGCTGCCTGATGTCGCCGATAAACGAGATCCCGAGACCTGTAGCAGGCATCAGCTTGGTCGTTTCTATGTGGCCCGTCTGGGAGGCACTGTCGGAGCTCTAAAGTTGCCGAACGCTTTGCGGCGGTTGCTTTTGGCTACGAGCGGGCGCGGCAGGCATCTACTGCCGAAGGCGGCTCGAGCTCGCGGAGGAACCATGCATCGCGCTTTTTGAATCGCAGTCTGAAGACCCAACCGCGATCACCTGGTGCGCCCGACGGTAGGACAGCGAGAAGCCTTGCCTCTGCCTTTGCAAGGTTGCCATGGCGATCCGGAACCTCGAGGCATGTGGAGAGTTGTCCAGCAGCCCAGCGGAGATCCAAGGGCGCCATCAGATGCCAATCCCGGCGTCGCCGCGCAGCCGAAACGCTCTAGCAAGCCGGCAACTCCATCACCGGCACGGCACAAGGCCTCCGGAGCAGGATTATCTATCGACGGGCTCCCAATGGTATGAAGGACAATGGCCCATGAACGTCGCCAACCTGCAATTGGAAGGTTTGCTTATGGCGGTCGCGGCCGTCAATAACGCCTTGGTCCGCAGAGGCCTTCTCTCGGTCGATGATATCGACACGGCGTTGAAAAACGCGGAAGCCTCCTTCACGGTTGATGAGCGCCTCTTCGAGGATATGTCGCCGGCTAACCGCGACGCAGTGTGTTTCCCTTTGCGGCTTTTGCGGCTGGCTAACACCGAGCAGTTCGAAGCGAGTGTGCCACCGTTTTCCGAGCTGGCCAGGCAGGTGGGGATCACCAAGGAGCCTAATAACGACCAGATGTGAGGGAGGAAGGTCGACCTGCGCGGGTGGCCTCGAAAGACGTGATGAACGATGACCCTGTAGATTCGCTCGCCAACGCAATTCGGCATCGCAGCGCAATTCTGTTTGTTGGGGCAGGGGTTTCGATCAGCGTTGGATTACCCTCCTGGGAGAAGCTGATAGAGCGAATGGCAAAGGAGCTCGGCGTCGACGACGAATTTTCCACGCGACGCGATCGTTTTCAAACCCTGGCCGAGTACTATCGCATCAAGCATGGCAGCATCGGGCCACTTCGCAGTTGGATGGACAGAAACTGGTCCGTCCCCAAGGACCGGATCGAGAAATCCGAGTTGCATCGTCTCATCGTGAGGCTCGACTTCCCTGTCATCTACACAACTAACTATGATCGGAATCTGGAACTGGCTTATGAGATATACGGTCGGGACTACGTGAAAGTGGCCAATGCACGCGATGTGGCGCAGGCCCGCCAAGGCATTACCCACATCGTCAAGTTCCATGGTGATTTCGACGAGGATTCGTCCCTCGTCCTCACCGAAACGGACTACCTCGATCGTCTCTCCTTCAATTCTCCGCTGGACGTGCGTTTTCGCTCGGATGCGCTCGGCAGCACGATCCTCTTCATTGGCTATAGCCTTTCCGACCCAAACATTCGGTTGCTGCTGCACCGTCTCTGGCAGACGTGGCATCGGTCCGGCTATGAGAAAGATCGCCCGCCCTCGTTCATCTTCATGACCAGCCGAAACCCTGTGGAGGAGGCCGTGCTTGGACGTTGGGGCATTTCGGTCGTGGTCGGCGAAATCGACGAGCCGCAAGCTGCTTTGGTGGACTTCCTCAGCCGGCTGGCGGAGATGGTTGGGGATGGGGAACTGTCGCCAAAAAGTGGGCGATAGCAACATCCGTATGATGGGCAGTTCGGCGGGCTCTCAAGGAGCGGCACATGGCAGAGAATTCCGTCCGGAATTTCAAGTTCAATTGGCCTCAAGGATACTATCGCGGCACGGAGAGCTAATCGGAAAACTTACTCACGCACTGCCTACTTTGAAGTGCCTTTCAGCGGTAACGGCTTACCTCGATGCGCCTTGCGCCGAGCTTCGGCGCAAGGCGCGAGCTTGTTTAGCGATACGCTACCGGCTGATCAACGCTTGGCGTTTTCACTCTCCGAGTCGGCCCGCGCCAGGAACTGCTCGGTTGTCGTTGGAATATGGCTTTTCAACCAGTCCGCCATTGCGACTTCCTCACGCAGGTTCTCTTCGCAGACCTGGGCGACCTCTGCTTCACGCAGCGATTTGGCAGCGGCGATAAGGATTGTGTAGGAGGCGATTTCCATGTGCTCGAACGTGTAGCTTGCAAGCGATCCTTTCATCACTTCGTCACCGGCGAAGACACCGCTGAGCGACTGCGCCATTGCCGTCAGCTTGCCGCCGGCATCCTTCAGTGTGGAAGATCCTTGTCCGATGCGGTCGAGACAGGTTTCCAGCCGAGCAGCCTGCTGCCTGGTCTCCTGGACGTGCTGGCGAATCCGTTCGCTGAGCTCAGGATAGTTCTCAATTCGGTTCAACTGCCCATTCAACATGGTCTCGGCCTGCTCTTCCATGGCGTGAGCATCCCTGAGCCATTGGACAAGCCATTCGCGCGATTCTGACATTTCATATCTCCGTCATGGGTCGGCCAGAACTTTCAAAGGGAGATATTGTTCCTCATCGGTTGAACCGCGGAGTCAGCCTGTATCGCGAGCCTTGCTGGTCGGCGCTGCAATCAGGCTCTTGGCACCAGGAGAGAATATCGCGGTGCGGGCACTGCCGCTGTGTCTCAGCTGGCAAACGCATTTCTGCAGAAATGACCGGACCTGCTGCCTGTCGCGGGTTCGGCGACGGATGGATCTCTGTTTCGCGTCGGCTCGTATTCTGATGCCCGCGCTGCCATGTAGGGCTATGCTGTATCTCTCCCGAGCGGCTTGGCATTTTACGGTTCACTTGCGAAATCTACCCGTAGCTGATGCGCTCCAGGGTCGAGGCATGTTCACCTGCGGAGATCTTATCGCACGAAGGGATCGCAATGGAACGTCAGGGCATTTCGGAGGTTGGTAAGGAAGTTTCGCAGCTAAGGAAACGAGCCATGACTTCTTCAGACAATTCTTCAGCTGGCATATCACCACGCCCCGAAAAATCGGACAGCCGGACCTCGTCTAAGCCGGCGACACCGTCACCGGCCGCAGAGAAAGTCTCCGGAGCAGGCCCTGCGATGGCCGAGCATTCGAAAGACGCCAAGGCGCCCAGAGGCGGTCGTCAGCCTGGGGCATATGTCAAGGATTAGACGGCCGAGCTGTTGAGTTTCGGCTGCCCGCTACAGTCGAAGGAGGTTCCTATGCAGATGATGGGAATTTTCGTCAGCCGAGACCAGGCTTCGATCGTGGAATTTCGAGCGATCGTCTGACGAGTTGTCGCCGCGCAGACGAATTATCGGGATCATCAGCCAAGCCCACCATGAGCATACCCCATGGGAAAGTGAAGGCGTGGCGGAACCGCCGCGCTTAATCCGGCGGAGGAGTTATCCGGTGAACGCGACCAAAGAGTTTTTTGAAACCTGGCTGCAGGAGAATGTCGGCACTCTTGCTGGCAAAGAGGATGTGAGCTTCGCCGTGCTGGCCCAGCAATTCGAGCAGGACGCCGAAGCGGCCGGTTATGGTCGCGAGGTGCGTGAGGACGAGCTCGGAAACATTGAACATGCGATCGAGCAAGCGCTAAAGAACGCCCGAAGTGACGTGCAGGGTGGCGCCGATGGCCAACCCAGCGATGCGACAGCCCTCATGGATGCGCTGGAGGTCGAAGATGCCAAAAGTGGGCCGTAGGCTTTACCAGATTAGCTCTATTCGTTTGTCGAAGTTGCCGGGGTAGTCCTATGGAGCAGTTTCGCAAGGACATGGCCGCCTTGGCAGAGCCAGCTTTCTGGGTGACGATAGGCTTGCTTCTGGTTCCGTATGCGCTTGGAACCGTGCTCCTCGTTTTGACCTGCGGCTGCCTGTAGGTTGACTGCAGAGACCCCCGGTAGTGGTTCAACGACCCTAGGGCCGAATTCTATGCAATACCGAGCTTATAACGTTTCCGTGGGGTCCCTTGCTCCAGCAAAGTGTGAACGATCGCGTCGCGAGAAAAGTTCATCGTCGACACCAGGCTCTTTGCGAGAGGGGAGAAGGCCGCCGTTCATGTTCAGGCGCCGACGCTATCTGTGCTCTCATAGTTCCAGCTACGGCCCCCTATCACAGTGCTCCGATCACACTTAGCATCCGCGCGTTCCTTACATCGAAAATAGCCCTGCAGCTTGCGAGTTGCCTTGGAACACTTGTGTCATATCGAAGTTCGGCCCCCTAGGAGAACCAAGATGGCCATGACACAAGCTGCCAACGACAACCAGCCGGGCGAGAAACCGGAACATGCAACCGAAACGTCACTCAAAGCGGCAATAGACCAGTTTAGGGCGGGACGCAGGTGCAAAATGGCACTACGGGCGACAAGAATCGGGGCGAGGCACTGAGATGCCGCGGATCAATCATGACGGTCGCAACGAGAATACCACATCCGCTGCAGCACTCATTATCGACAAGGAACGTGCTGAGCGCGCCGCCAAGACGGCGCGGTTGAAGGAGGCTCGCCTCGCACAAGCCATCACGCCCGGTCCCAGCCAACGCAAGCCGCGTGTCACCAAAAAGGTTCGCAGGATTTTTGTTGCTGGCTAGGAGGTGTCCGTGACTCGCAATCACGACAAGGAAAGATACGACCGCGCCAAACGTATCAGCCAAGAGATGCTGGACGCTGAACGAGCCGAACGCGCCGAGAAGACGGCGCGGCTGAGACAAGCAAGGCTTGCACAGCATCCGGTGAAATCACCGCCGGCGCAGCCGCGAATGCATCGCAAACCCATCCCGGCTCTCAAAAAGAGAAGCCGTAAGGTGATTGAATTCTTTTAGGCTCTCTCGCTCGCCTGCAGCACCATGCAGGAACACCGTCCGGACTTAACAGGCCTGGCGGCAGGGGCTTTCACGACTTGCTCCAGCTCGATCCGTACACATGCTGCCCTTTGTTGGTTCATCCCCCTGCAGTTGGTGAATCCGGCGCCATGTTCGAACTTGCATAAGTTAATGACCTCTTCCCAGAAACGAGTCATGCATGGGCTCGCCGCCCAGCATCTGCGGCCTTGATTTAAGTCGAGTCAAAGGGGCGTACATGACCTACGACACCGCCAGTGATCAACCTATCTATCCTGAAGGGTTGAGATTGCTGGAATCGGTCCTCAAGAAGCTTTGCGGGGAAGCAGAGATTCAACTGATCTCTTACAACGCCGAGCAGATTGCGGCCGAGCTCATAAAATTATTCCAGAGTGGCATGAAAGACGAAACGGTTCTGCTGGTCGTCATGCGGGCGCGGCTGCGAAAAAGGCCGGTCTTGGCGGTCGGCTAGTCTCTCTCACCGTCATTCCACGATCCACGGCTCAGCGTTCGATGGCGACTTGGCGAGCGTCTTAAGCGTACGATGCCGCGCGATCTCGCGGAGACTTCTGCATCTCTGGAACCTCGCCATCGTTAGAGCTGCGAGCGTAGCCTGCTGGCAAAGTAGTCGGTGACCTTTTCGCTTAGTGGACGCGCTTGCCATTCTTCCAGACTGACTGGCCTTGATCGTTTCAGGTCCTCGTTGAAGATGTCTATTTGCGTTCGCGCGAATTCCATGCCGTAGACGTTCAGGGTGGCCTCGTCATTGAGGCGCAGGGAACGCTCATCCAAATTGGCCGAGCCAACGCTCACCCAGACCTCATCGACGATCAAGAGCTTCGGGTGGTACATTGTGGGTTGAAACTCAAAAATGCGCACACCGGCTTTGAGCAATTCGCCCCAGAAATAACGTGAACCCTTTCGCACTATGGGCACATCCGTCAGCCAATTGGGAACGATGACATCGACCGAGACGCCTCGCTTCCTTGCATCAAGAATCTGCTGCAGGGCTATGTCGTCGGGCACGAAGTAGGCCATGCCGATGCGCAGATGATCCTTGGCCGCGGCTATTGCTGCCAACATCATCAACTCCATGTTCTCCGAGCCGTTTGGCTGCGAAGAAAGTATCAACTGGGCATCGATCCCACCAGCGGGCGCAACTGCAGGGTAGAACTTCCCGCCCTGCAATGTCTCGCCGGTCGTCTCAAGCCAGTTTTCCGCGAACGCCGCTTGGAATGCGGACACGGCGGGTCCTTCGATCCGGTAGTGCGTGTCGCGCCATTCATTCGAGTTGCGTGCGTTCCCGCGCCAATTATCGGCAATGCCGACGCCGCCAGTGAATGCTATCCGGCCATCGACGATCAGCAGTTTGCGATGGGTTCGGTTGTTTACTCGGTCCAACGTATACCAGCGTAAAGGCCGATAGCGTTCGAATCTCACACCGGCAGTGGTCATGATGTGGATCAAGTCCTCGTCGAAGGGAAGGCTGCCAACCCAGTCGACGTTCACACGGACTTCCACGCCTTCGCTGGCCTTCGCCGCCAATGCGATCGCGAACTCGTAGCCGATGGCTCCTGACCAATAAATATATGTTTCCATGTCGACGCTGGATCGAGCCGCCCCGATTGCTTGCAGCATTGACGGAAATATTTCGTCTCCGTTGATGAGAGTTTGGACCGCATTGGAATCGAACATCTGCCCTTGCGAATAGCTGCTCATCGTCTTGGAAAATTGGGGATCCGTAGCGTCGAAACGATGGGGAACGATTGATCGTAGAACGCGCGGCTCTGGAGTAAGATTTATGATCAACACCGTGAGCAGGCTGGTCATGGTGGCGATGGCCAGATAGATGAGCACCTTTCGCCAAAGCTCAATGCCGGAGGTCTTCTTGCGGGCGCCTGACGCCACGGAACCGAGAGGCTGCACGTCAATCGCCCCGCTGCTGGCGATGGCGATGCTTTTCGATCTCCTCGGGCTCTTCATCATCGATCCGCGTGATGTTTGAAGCCGCGTGATCTGACCGCAGAATCTCGTCAAGCTTGGCGTGGATCGCTTGAGTGTCGCGGTGCTCCGCGCGCTGGATGAACAGCGTCATCGCCCAAGTAAACAATGTTGCGGCTCCGTGCCAATCCAAGCTCTGTCGCTCGAAGATCATCCAAAGGATGGCGTAAGCCAACAAGACCAGGAATGCAGCGGGACGGGAGGTCAATGTGCCAATTGAGGTAAGCACGCTTGTGACCGAATGATTTGCCATTCCAAAGAACTCGCGGCAGTGCCCCTGGTTCCCACGAGGCATCATACCGCCCCGCCGTGATTCAACAAAAGGTACAGTTGAGCAGCGCGCGTTTTCCAGGTGTCCTGCATCGACCTTCACATGTCATGGTCTCGCAGCGAGCACGGTCTCGATTTGGATAGTCTCGCAGCGGTGGGTTCAGCAATTCGCTCATATCGGAGACGTGGCGATTCGGATTCGGCCGCTTCGGCCCCAGCGATTGCTGGCGAGAAAAAGGCAAGCAGTCGCTTGGTAAGTTCCGCTGCACGTTGTTCCCCATCAATCGCGCCGGTTACGAGTTGGTGGACGTTTTGCTGTTCTGAGCTTGCGCCGCACAAGGACCGAGCCGCCGATGATGACGGCTGGCATATTGTTGCGCGATGCCATGGTGAGCTGTCCGACACCATCTCCTGTGTCCGACGCGGGTGCTCTTCTGCTTCCTTCGGCAACTTCGTCTATGTCACGTTGTTCAGCATGAGTGTCAGCAGCATGAACGATCTCGTGAGTTGCCCCATTTTGCCCGCGGTTTGGTCGGACTAAATAATGCGGCCAGTCGCGAAGAGTTATAGGCGTTGGAGTATAGGGCTTCGCCATCAACATCCTTGCGCGAAGGTTAAGCGATGAATGGGCCATATGGCGATTTTCATGCATGAACACCGGCCGAGTGCATCATAGTTTAATGACAATTGGTGGGCTGCCCCGCATAAAGCCGTGGTCAGCGGCTGTGTAACGGGTTTCGCTGCTTGGGAGCGACGATCGCACTCTCGCCCATTCGGAGGAGCCTGATGCTTAATCGAACCATCCGCATGCACACGGACGCTCTCTACCCCAGTGACCTGAACATCCTTCGCGCGGCATTTGACGCGCTGTGCCAGGAATTTGCTATTTTGCCTGACACGGCGGCCGCCTATGCCGTGGCCAGAGAGCTGATCAGGCTATTCCAAACAGGAATGACCGAAGCGGCCACGCTGATGATTGCCGTGCGAGCACGTTGGCGGGACGATTGGGAGATGGCAGGCAGCAACGCTGCCTGACGGTAGATGGTGATGCGCACACCACCCGCTGCATCCTTTTCGACACCGCCGCGTTGACCATCAAACCTGCCAGAAATGGCCGATCCGCTGGCACGTGACTGGAGCAACCGATGCCGAAATTTCGCTTCGAGTTTATCGAAGGCATGTCGCAGCCAGCAATCTTTGCCGATATGGCTGATCGAGACGAGGCTATCAGAGAGGCCAAGCGCGCTGCCAAGGAGGCCATGCTCGACGGAATTGTCGATGGCGTGGACCCGACCAGTTGGGTGACGAAGGTTTATGATGAGGCAGGCTATCTCGTCGCTACTCTCGGATTCCAGGATCTGGTCGCCGCGCCCAAGGATACGGAAGAGCTCAAGGAAACAGAGGAGCCTGGCGTCTTGCGATCGGGTTGAAGCCTGATTTCTACGCTGTTGCCATCGAGTCAGATGTCCCGAGACCGCCCTTTGAACATCGCACGAACGAAATCGTTCGCCGTTAACGCGCCGCACTATGCACAACAGCCACGTCAGCCGACCGACCGCCGAGACCGAAGATGTCCTGATCGTTGGAGGCGGGCCGGCGGGATTGACCGCCGCTCAATATCTTGCGCGTTTTCGCCATCGCGTGCTGGTGATCGATGCCGGCGATCCTCGTGCCGCCTTGATCCCAACGAGCCATAACTGTCCTGGCTTTCCCGAAGGGATAAGTGGAGCCGATATTCTGGATCGCCTTCGACGTCACGCCACCTTGTATGGAGCCACTCTGGTTGAGGGGCAGGTCTACTCCCTCGCCCCTGCCTATCGGGGGTTCGTCGCTGAGACCTCGATCGGCGCAATCCGGACACGCAAGGTGTTTATGGCGACAGGGATCACCGACACGACACCTGTCATTCCGCGTCTACGCGAAGCAATTGCCGCAGGTGTGGTTCGACTCTGCCCTGTATGCGACGGGTATGAGGCGATCGACCAGAAGATTGCGGTCGTCGGGCACGACGAGAGAGCCTTTAAAGAGGCTATTTTCCTCAGTCGGTTTACACCACTTATAACGGTGCTTGGAAGCGACGCATCCGACTTTTCGCCCAGCACTCGTCGTGCCGCGAGGGCAAGAGGCATAGTCATCGGTGACGCTCTCGACACACTCTGCCCGACAGCAGACGGTTGCGAGGCGATTTTGAAAGATGGGACGTCATCCCGCTTCGATGCCATTTATCTGGCACTGGGGTGCAAGGTACATTCTCAACTCGCCGAGGTGGTAGGCGCAAGATGTTGTGAAGAGGGCTATGTCACAGTCGACGAGCATCAGCAGACTTCCATCCAAGGCATGTACGCCATTGGTGACGTTGTCAAAGCGTTGAACCAGATAGCCGTCGCTTTTGGACAGGCTGCCATTGCCGCGTCGCATGCCCATAGAGAGCTTGAGAGCGCCGAGCGGACTGGATTTGCGGATCAGCCTTCTCAACGAACATGAAGACCACGCGGCTGATCGAGCTCTTGGCTGCCTTGATGGCGCGTGCCAACATCTCGACGGCCGACAAGGAGTTGCCGTAACTGGCCGAGAATGTCGATCCCGAAAGGTCATGATACTCCCACCGACAGTTTACAGCCGCGGAACATTCCCTGCGGTAAGAGGTTTGGCTGCAGGCCTACAATCCTTTCTCATTGTCTGGGCCTCGAGGCTGTCGATGCAGCTTCGGCCCGTCTCGGCTTTGTCTGGGGCGGGCTTTCGTGGCTCTGGCAACTCGGCGCGCCAAGCCATTCTTTCTGTCCAAGATCATAACTGCCATTCTCAACTTTAAACGCACAGCAAGCCCAGAAATTCCCGTCAAGGAAGAGGCTTTCCGGATATGGTTGAAGGAGATCACACGTAGACCGGTAAAAGGCCGTTGCTGGCTCGGGCTGGGCCTTTTTGTTTAGTGTCCGAAAAACGCGCGGAACATTCTTTCTTGTCTAGCGTTAGCGCGCGCCGGACGACCCGTTCTGCGATCTCTTGCTGGCCGGCGTCAGAGGCTGCAACCACAGCTTCAGCCCGCCTCGGCCCCCTCTAGAGACGGTGGCGCACGGGAGCTGAGATGCGATGCATAGAGACGCCTTCACCCCATCAGAACTTGCCCTGCTCAGTCGCGTCTTTGCACGCAGCAAAATTAAAAACGAAACCGCAACAGAGGGAACGGCGCGCATCACGCATTCTGGCTTACTACCAGGCGGGAATCACGGATGAGGATGAGCTGGAACAGCTTTCTCGCCAACCGCTGGGAAGGTGACGACTAGTCTTCCTTCTTCAGAGCTTCCGCCTCGTCTTTGAGCTTCGGCCAATCGGCTCCATGCTTGCGAAGCAGCGTTCGGGCCTGCTCGGGGTCAATTTCCGTGACCTCGACAAGATGTTCGACCTCAAGCTCCTGGCCTTTCGCAACCCGGCTTGCTTCATTCGCTTTTCTTTGCACGTCGACACCCACCCACTGCTGAGACAACATGAACGAGCGCTGAGAATGCGCGTTCCAGAACTTCATACAAAAATACGCGACACCGATAAAAAATCGGTTGGATGGGCCATGTATGAGACTGTGAATTGCCGATTTCTTCGTGTGGGAGAACCCGAACTTGTTCGTCGGTCGAAATGGCGGCGTCTTCGGGCGATAGTCCGATCACGCGGCGTTCCTCGCCGCTCATGCCATTCGATGTGCCGGCACTCGGCAGCATTCTGACGTAGCAAGTCAGGCACGTTATCTCATCAACTTGATCTGAAGCGAGATGCTCAGCCGCAGAATCCTGTCGCCGTTTTCGTTCCGCACTTCAACAAATACTTGCTGCCCGTCCACCTCGGTAAGCACATCTCTCGTAAGGTCGATAAGGCCCTCGAAGCCCGCGCGGCGCACCTCCTCCAGACCGGCACATTCGATGCCGATTTCGTCCTCGATGACCACATCGTGATCGCCACTATCAAAGAAAAATCGTGCCATCCGAGAGCTTCCGTCACCACTAAGCTGCGGGGGTCCTTTGGTGCAGGTAGGTCGTGTCGAAATCACCTGCACGAGTGAGGCCGGGCCAATCAAGAGCATGCACTCTTGACCCCGTCGTGGCGATGAGGCCCCTACGTCGAAGTTCCTGAAGCATTCGGTTGACGTGGACTGTAGACAAGCCCAATGCATCGCCAAGTGCTGCCTGGGTAATCGGAAGATCCGCGACGTGATCCTGAATGCGTCCAACCGAGCGCAAGCGAAAGATCAGTTCGCACAAGATGTGAGCCATGCGCGTGTATGCCTCGCGTCTTCCCACATTCGTTACCCATTCTCTGTAAATCGCTGCATCGATCAGCGTCGACCGCCAAAAAGCCGTCGCGATTCGAGGATGCTGTTCGCAAATGGTGCGAAGAGCGTCATGTCGCATGAAGCCGAGTCTGGCTGCTGTCAGGGTCGTAAAATTGCAATCCATGACCGACAGATGCAGTCCGTGCAGATCGGGAATATCTCCAGCCACAAAGAAGGATGTAATCTGCCGTTTGCCATCGCCGGTAAGTTTGGTTGAACCGAGCAGGCCATCCAAAACCACGAACGAATTGACAGGGCGGTCACCCTCACGCACCAGGTCGTAGTTGGCCAAAAAATCCTTCTCCTGAATCTGGATGCCTTTCAAAACCTCGATATCGCCCTCTCGGAGATCCGAGATGCTCTGGAGCTTGCGAATAAGGACATCCAAGGATGAGGTGGGTGACAAATTGGCTACCTAGCTGATGTTGATTATCGAACTTGCATTCGCTTCAAAAGTTCCGAGTAGCCGTAAAGAGGCGCCGGACTGATGGTCGGCAGTTGGGAACTCAAGACGCGAACGCACCCAGGACCTTGGCCGGGACCTCAGTGCCCAGCGCCAGAGGGTTGAGGCCCCGTTCGGTTGCTCGCTTGGGGTGCGGCAACGCTCCCGACGTGAATATGCCGCACCCTTAAGGGAGCCGCCCGAGCCGCGCATTAACCTATGACATAGGCTGGGTTCGAATTTTTGACGTCACATCAGGGGCTCCAGCTCCGTTGAGCCCGCCAGAATTCCGCACAAGCCACAAGAAAGAAAGCGGCAGGCGAGAAAGGGGTGATAATCCCTTAGCCATCTCGCGTTTGGCTTGCGATTGACACGCACCCAAACCGAGGCAACGCGGTATGTGATTATGCGGTAGCCGAAGGGAGATAGCGAATGAAGAAGACCTATCAGGAGGCTCATTTTGACAAGCGTGAGCGACTGTCGGCGGTGAGGGCTTCGCCCAGCTCATCGCCCCTCAGCTCGGGGCCGACTGACTAAAGGCGGCACTAATTGGTACTACAAAAGGAAGCTTGTTGGGGCCGGCCCTTCTCCAAGTTGCCTGTCTCTCAAGGCCCCTGCCTCCCGGTAGCGGGCTTTTGCATTGCTGGTTCCCCGGAAGAGCCGGGAAGTCCGCCACATTGCGTGGAACATGCCGTATCGCGGGGAACATTTTAGCAAACTGTAAATTCAACGGTCTTCTGGTAGGAGGCCAATGTGTCCCGGCGAAGCGTCGACAAAGACCGATTGGAGCGCGCAGACCGTGAGGCAAAGATTGCTAACGCGGCCGAGAGAGAGGCGCGAGATACAAAAACTGCGCGACTTCGAGAACAACGCTTTGCTGCCGAAGCCAAGGCTTCGCAATCATTCAAGAAAGGTCGATCCAAGGCCTAGGTCGCTTACCCGCTGACGCTCGCCCCGACGCGCGCAAGTGGTGCGGGCCCGTCCAAACGTGAGGTGCGTGCGATTGCGAATTTTTCTTGGAACCGTCTTTTCGCAGCGAAGTTCGGTACCGAAGGGACATTCCAATATGGAGTTGATCATGAAACAGGTTCTTTTGGCTTCAGCCATTATGGTACTGTCAACTGGCCTCGCTGTTGCGCAATCGACCACCACGACCACAGGCGGATCGTCGACCTCGACGACCCAGACAATGCCGAGCACTACGACCGATCAGGGAACGGATTCGACCACCACGAGTGGAACGAACTCTAACTCGAACTCCGCCAAGGACTGCGCTCCAGGTCAACAAACTGGCAGCGCCAAGCAGGCCGCGCCAGGTCAACAGGATACCGATGCTAACTCGGCTGCTCCTGGCCAGATGAAAAAGACCACGGAAGGCTGCTGACGTGTCTTGGAACTGTTGCCCTGTTCCAGATTGATGCAAAGGGGTCGACTCTCAGGGTGTAGCCGCTCTCGAACGCCCGTCGTGCTAGGTCGGCACGGGGGGTCGATACCAGACCAAGGTCTTGTCGTTTCGCGGCGAGTCGCCCGCGAGGTGTGCCGTGTTGGTTCACCCCAGGTGGCACCTGCTTTGCACCGCCCGCGACAGCAGGGGAAACCAACACCCCAGCGAGTCCCATTATCCCAGGGACGGCCCGCCGCTGCCGCTAATGGGACGGCGGGCTTTTTTCTTATTCCATGAAACGAAAGGTCATTCCGTAAGTTGGCTTCCCAAGGAGGAACCAATGAAAAAGGATGGCGACGGCCGTGTGAAGAAGGGCAATGAGCAATTGCTTGCCCGACGTTTGTCTGAAGAAGTCGGCATTTCGGAGCCGGATGCGCGCGGTCTGATCAAGCTTATCGGCACGGATTGGAATTCGCTGCTTCGTGAAGCCCGATTTTTGAAAGAGCGGCATTAGAATGCTCCTGCCTGTCGTGACTAAATTATTATTCAATCGACTCTCGCCAATATGAGCGTAGTCTACTCTCATCGGCGGTAGTTTCAGGGCACCGCCGGCTGTGAGCGAAGAACATGCTTCCGCCCCAACGGAGGAAGCCATGACCGCTCCCGCTACCATCGGCGTTGCAAATCCCGAAGAACTCGCCCTCCTACAGCAGGTGTTTCAGCGGGCCTGCAAAGAGCGTGCGCTAGCAGAAGGCAGCGTCGAGGCCGAGGCACTGAGCGCCCGTCTGATGTGGCTGTTCCAGCACTCCGGAGCCTACTTCGATGAAGCTACTTTCGAAGAGATGCTGCGGGGTGAAGGCTGATGAGCCGCGCACCTTATCTGGACCGCCTGGATGATCTTATTCGCCAGCACAAGGAGCTTTCTGCGCAAGGGGAGATCCTGCGGGCGGAATGTCGACTGAGTTGCTATGTCTTGGAGGAATCGGCCGATGACCTACGGGGAATAGTTGGCAGGGCTTGGGACGCCAGAGTAGCACGGCTTCGCCGTGATACTATTCGGTCCGGGAACGTGATTACCGTTGCAACTCGGGTATAAATTGCGCCATGTTCACAACAAGTCCTCCAGGCTTAATTGTAGCATTCCCCTTATGCCGGTAGCGTATGCGTCAGGTCATTCGGCCCACGCTTGTGTCCAGTTAAGGTCGGCACGGTCACTCAACCCGAGCTTGGTCCGCTTGATCCTGCCGACTCCCTTACGCGAACGCTTTTTGTCGCACTGAGCCAGAGCTCCGATGCATTTGAAGCACCCTTGAGCACCTCGTGTGCTTGTGAAAGCAACGTCTGCTCCTGCGATCGGGTGGAAAGACGCCGGCGCACGTCGCGGAACAGAACCGTGTGCCTGACGTTGTGCCGAGATCGAGGTCTAGGAGAAACGGCATGGTTGCGCCACGCGCTGTGTGGAAGGGCTTTCTGAGGGTCGGTTCCGTGTCATGCGGGGTGAAGATAGTTGGTGCCACAAGTGAGGCATCCAAGATCCACTTCAAGATTTTGAACCGCAAGGACGGTTTACCCGTCAAAAGCGCTTATGTCGATGAAGAGACCGGCGATGTTGTCGAAGCCGAGGATCAGATCAAAGGGTATGAGGCGGACAAGGGTGATTTCATTCACGTCGAGCCGGACGAGATAAAGAAACTGAAACTGACGTCGCAGCATACACTTGACATCGATTCCTTCGTTCCGGTTGCCGAAATCGACACACGCTTTCTGGAGAAGCCATACTACTTGATCCCGGCAGACGGTGCCTCTCTGGAGGCCTTTGCCGTCCTGCGCGATGCGATGGCCAAGAAGCGCGTTGCGGCACGCTCCTGCGTCGTACTTTATCAGCGCGGGCGCGAAGTATTGATACAGCCCCTTGGAAAAGGGATGTTGCTGACCGAGCTACGGACCCACAATGAGATGACATCGGAAGACACCGTCTTCAATGACGTGAAAAGCCCAAAATACGATGCGGATCTGCTCGAAATCGCGGGGCTTCTCATCGACAAGAAAGTAACAAAGTTCGATCCTTCGAAATTCGAGGACACCTACGAGGATGCGTTGATTGCCATGATCGACGCCAAGCGCAAGGGCAAAAAACCGCCGAAACCAGCGCCGAAACCCAAGGAGAACGTGGTCGACCTGGCCTCGGTTCTCCGAAAGAGCCTCGCCAAGGAAGGCATCGGCCAAGACCGGCCAAAGGCCAAGAGCCGCAAATCAGCATAGTCAAAGATAGCGATCACCAACGCGGCGGTGCTGAAAAGAACCAGTGCAATTGCAGTGCTAGGTTAGAAGCGTACTGGGTGTGAGCAAAGTTCATGTTGGCGCCGAAGCGATGCGCGATAAAGAGGCGCAGGCCCAACGGCCGCTGGATCTTCAGGCCGTGAGCCCAGCCTCACGCCTCAAACGTTGAAGCCGTTCGCTCGGCACTCGACGCCGTGCATGCTGCCCGTCGGAGGCGTGAGCGTTGACCGCGCCTTCATCTACAGTGACTGGCAAAGGTACGATCGTCACAGCCGGCACCATATCCCTCCATAGAGCTTGCGGCTTGCTCGGGACTGCGACTGATTCATGCCGATCGTCGGTGCGTTGCGATGGCACTTGGTAGGAAGGGTCTGCCCTGATCACCGGCTCCAGATCGTGGGGGAAGTTCGGCGCATGGACGGGCAGTGCTTCGGCCGAATTTTCGCCCTTTTGAGTGATGGCCGGAAGCATTTCAGCGATCTCGATCAGGATATCTTTGACCAGATGTCTCATCTGTGCGCCCGCCCGCTGCGGCCATTGCTATGGCGATCAAACTTGCTGAGGCAACCAATGTTCCCGCTTGAAGCGAATGACGGGCTTTACCGGGAAAGATCGGCGGAGCGGCTCCTGAGATACTCCAGGCGACGTCGCTGCGATCCTCTCGCCTGGCATGATCGATGTCGGAAAGTCGAATTTGAACGTACTGTTCCTTGCCTTCGTCGGAGCGGTGGATGATCCGATGACGGCTGTGTGCCTCGCCCCCCGACTTCCCTTGCCAGCTTCTTCCCTGGCTGCTGTCTGGCCTCCGGTGGGTTCGATCGGGAACAAAGGCTCGACCATCCGGTTTGGTACCATCCCGTTAAGCACAAGACTAATGTGCAGCCTGACGGATGAGAGACGGCTGCCGGATTGCTATGGCTGTTCCCGATCTGCATTCGGCAGCCGAGATTGAGCCCAAATGCCCTAAGGAGACTTCGCATGAGCGAAGCAGGACACAGCGCAGGCAATGAGGTGACTTCGATTGCGGGCACGTCGCCGTTCGCCAGTTTTTTCATGGCTGGCTTCGAGTGCTCGTCGCACCGGCGCAAGGACGGCGTTCGCCTCGATCTTATCCGCGCGACGTCGCATTATTTGCATGCCCTGGGCGACTACCGCAGTTGCGCCGAACTCGGTCTTCGTACCATCCGCGACGGCTTGCGCTGGCACCTCATCGAAACCGCTCCTGGAACCTATGACTGGTCAAGCTGGACGCCGATGGTCGAAGCAGCGCAATCGGCAGGTGTCCGGATCATCTGGGACATCTTCCACTACGGATCTCCCGACCATGTTGATCAGGGATCGATGCATTTCATCGATGCCTATGCCTCGTTCGCCGCGGAAGCTGTGAGGGTTCATCGTTCAATCGCCGGTACAGCGCCTCTGTTGTGCCCGATCAACGAAATTTCGTTTTTCGCCTGGGCTGTTGAGGTCGGCTATTTCCCCCGCGTCGGCCCGAAGAGGCGGGGATGGTTCAAGCGGCACCTCGTGAAAGCAGCAATAGCCGGCGTTCGCGCGATGCGGGAGGTCGATCCCGCTTGCAGATTTGTCTGGGCCGAGCCGCTTATCCACATCGCTCCTCGCGACCGGACCCGCACCGAACGGCGCCGGGCCGAAAATGCCCGTCAGGGACAGTTCGAAGCTTACGACATGCTGCTGGGCCGGGCCGAACCTGAGCTGGGTGGGAGCGAAGATGTCGTCGACGTCGTTGGCTTGAATTTTTATCCACACAATCAGTGGTACCTAAACGGGCCGACGATTCCGATGGGGCATCACGAGTACCGTGCCCTATCGGAGATGCTGATCGAAGTCGCGCATCGATACAGCAAGCCTATGTTCATCGCCGAGACCGGCTCCGAGGGGTCTGGCGGGCCGGCTTGGCTCCACTATGTCTGCGACGAGGTGCGTGCCGCAGAAAGCCTCAAAGCCCCGATCGAAGGTATTTGCCTTTACCCGGTAACCGCCTATCCGGGCTGGGACAATTCGCGGCATGCGGAGGTGGGATTGTTTTCAGTCGTCCAGGCGGACGGCAGCCGACACGTCCACAAGCCCGTCGCGGACGAATTGGCCCGCCAGCAAGCTTTGTTCGCGGCGAACCCGACGCGTTAAATACATGAGCTGCACGAGGGACTGCGCGAGCGCCTGTCGGCCCCGCGCCGATGCTCCCGGGTCCAGGTGGGGGAGCTACAGCGCCCCTTCGGCCAACGACGCATTCCCCACGCCCGCCCATTCCGGGACGCTCTTTTGAATGCGTGCGAAGGTTGCCAGGGCCTGCCCGACCACCTGATCCATGTTGTAGTAGCGGTAGGTTGCCAGGCGGCCGACAAACCACACGTCGGGACAGGTTGCGGCGAGCGCTTCGTAGCGCTTGTAGAGCTCTTCGTTTTCGGCCCGCGGCACCGGATAGTACGGGTCCCCGATATCGGTGGGATATTCGTATGTCAGGCTGGTCCGCACGCTCCGTTGGCCGGTCAAATGTTTGTATTCGGTGATGCGGGTGTAATCTTCCGTCTGGGGGTAGTTGACGACGGCAACCGGCTGAAACTGCTCTTGGTCGAGTGTGACGTGCTCGAAACGGAGCGAACGATAAGGAAGACGCCCTAGCTGCCAGCCGAAATATTCGTCGATCGGGCCGGTATAGATCAGGCGGTTGAAGGGTATCTTGTCACGAATTTCGCGGAAGTCGGTCTGCAGCATGACCTTGATGTTCGGGTGACCGAGCATGCGCTCGAACATCCTCGTGTATCCACCGGCAGGCATCTTCTGGAAGCTGTCGCTGAAATAGCGATCATCGCGGTTGGTCCTGGTCGGCACTCGTGCCGTCACTGATTTGCTCAGCTGGTTCGGATCGACGCCCCATTGCTTCCTTGTATAACCACGGAAGAACTTCTCGTAGAGCTCGCGTCCCACGGTGCTGACGACAACATCCTCGGCCGTTCGCACGTCCTCTACCGTCTCGCGCCGCGATGCGAAGAACTCCTCCAACTGTGCGGAATTCAACTCGAGGCCATAAAGGCGGTTTATCGTGTCGAGATTGATCGGGATGGGAAGCAGTTTCCCGTCAACCGCCGCCAGAACCCTGTGCTCGTATGTGCGCCATTGGGTGAACTGCGAGAGGTAGTCCACGATCGACTGGCTGTTGGTGTGAAAAATATGGGGCCCGTAACGATGGATGAGGATGCCGGCTTCATTGTAGCAATCGTAGGCGTTGCCGCCGACATGGCTGCGGCGGTCGACCAGGAGAACGCTTTCATGACGCTGGGAGGCTATCCTTTCAGCAAGCACGCTGCCGGCAAACCCCGCGCCCACGATCAGCCAATCGAACATGGCTATGCGCTCCTGCGGAGCGGGACGACCTTCTTGCGTCGGTAGGCGCCCTCAATGTGAGCGGCCATGGCCTTCCATGTTCTTTCCCACGACATGTCAGCCAGATAGGCATCGACTTGCGGCAGCAGCATCTCGCGCGGTCGCAAAAGCAGGGAGCGCAGCTTGCTGTCCAAGTCGTCAATGTCGGCGATCTCCACCAGCCCAGCAGCGCCGTAGCTGCGCACAACGTCAACGATTGCCGTCGAGATCACCGGCAGGCCCGCCGCCAGAAACTCTGGCGTCTTGGTTGGGCTGATGAACCGGGTCGCTTCGTTGAGCGCAAACGGCATCCACCCGGCATCCCAATGGCGCAGATAATCGGGCAGGTCGCAGTAGGCCTTCGCGCCCAACCAATGCAGATTGTCGGCCTTCGGCAGGATTGCAGGATCGATTTTGACAACGGGGCCGATCATGACGAAATGCACGTCCGGCATGGTCCGCGCCGCTAGCGCCACGAGGTCGACGTCCAGCCGCTCGTCGATGACGCCGAAATACCCCACCCTCGGGTGAGGAATGCCGGCCTGATCGATGGGGTCCTTTCCTGGCAGCCTTGCCTTGTGAAAGTGTTTGACATCGATGCTGCTCGGAAAGGGGTAAATGGCCTGATGCAGGCGGCGCTTGGTCTCGAACAGGCTCAGGCCACCGGTGAAAACGAGATCGGCGCGGCGCAGAAGTTCCTTTTCCATCTGCGCCAGTTCGGGCGGTGCATTCTTGAAGGCGGAGAGTTCGTCCATGCAGTCGTAGACGCATATGTCTGGGTCAAGGAACTCCGTGAAGCGAAGAGCCATCGGCGTGTAGTACCAGGCGATCAGCCGGCTGTGCGGCATAGAAGCTATGATCTGCTGAACAAATCTCCGCTGGACGGCATCTGATTTCGCGGCCGACGCGCCGAGCGGAAGCACTGGTGTCACAATTAGAATGTTTGGCGACGCCTCGCTCGTCCGCATCAGCGGCTGTGGCAGTTCTTCAAAAACAGGCTCTTCAAAGTAGATCACTCTCTGCTTCATGGATGCAAGAGTGAGGATATGCTGCGGCCGTTGATGAACGAAATTCCATCGCAAATGGGAGAAGCAAACCAGTAGATTTTCCCTGCCAACGTGTTTACTGGCGGATACCCTGCCCAAGGCTGCTTCCATTGAGATGTTCCTTCTCGTAATCTTTGGTTTATGTTACGACTAACATTTGTTAATAGCGGGTCGAGGAGAAATAGACTTCGATGCCAGCTCCTAACTTTCCCGCGCGTGAGTTGTTCCAAGGTGAAGTGAAGTGCTCTCAGTCACCGCTCGGATGACGAATGCGACGACATTTCCGCGGAGCTGAGAACGGCCACCACGCGTCGCCGGGCTTTGAAAGCGTGAGCGACGGGGGAATGTCGGTGGAGAACTGACCTGCCGTATTTGCGTTTAAGTCGCTGGTTATAAAATGTGCAGGACATCAAGTTGATTCGCCCGCATCACTGGCGAGTCCGTGCCAGGCGAATTCCGGGGCTGATATGAAGATCGACTTTTCAACCAATGTTTTTCCGCTGTTTCATCCGCAAAGCGTGGATGATCTCAAAGACCCTTGCCCCGTCTTTGATGGCAGCCTGTGGCACGTCTTCGGCTCGAGCGGCACGGTGACCAGCGAGACGTGGAGGATCCTGCATGCCACGGCGCCGGAACTTTATGGGCCGTGGACCGAGCATCAGTCGATCGAGCTTCCTATCAATGGGAGTGGTGTTGCGGCTCCGGGGGTCATTCACGAAAGTGGCGTCTTTCACATGTTCATCCAGACCGAGTTCATGAAGTCTGGTGGCCGCTGCGAGCATGCGGTTTCCAATGACGGGTTCCATTGGGTGGTTCTTAGCCCGGCAATCCTCGCCATCCCGGACACGGAGGAAGATGGCATTTACGATCCGCATCCCGCAGTTATTGGCGGCAAGCGCTACCTCGTCTATTCCGCCATGCCAAAATTCACCAGGGTGCCACAGCCCGACATCTATCTCGCGCGTAGCCAATCCGATTCATGGTTCGGCCCTTGGAAGCGGATCGGCAAGATCCTCGACCATAATGAAGTTCCTCACCACAACACGAGAGAGGATCCCGACTACGAATGGGGGATAGAGGGCGCACAACTGGTCGAATTGCCGGATGGCCGCGTGCTTCTCAATGCCACTTGCTTTCTCCCGAATGGCCTTCGGGGAAACCGGCAACGCGTGTTTTTTGCCATCGCCGATGATGTTGCTGGACCCTATGTGTCGATGGGACCGGTGCTGGAACCAGGCCAGCCGGGAGAGAACGGCCACTCGACCGTGATGATCGAAGGGGGCCAACTTTCGCTGTTTTACCAAAGCCGGGTCGCCACGACCGATCATCGGTGGCGCTACGGCTTGGCCAGATGCGACGTCGCCCTGTTTTCCAAGGTTGCATGATTTAGGTGTTGCTCGGACGGAACAATCCGTCGGAGCGCGTGCACACGACACCATGCAGCAGTCGCTCGCGGCGTTCGAAGACATGGGCGAACTGAATATCTCTGCTCCTTCCCGCAGGAGAATGAAACATCAGCACGTATTCTATGCCTTCATCCTCGCTTCGTTGAAGGCGTCTAACAGCGCAGGGACGTGCCGGGCGTCCAGAGCGAGCAGATGATCGACAGGCGGACAGCCGAATAGACAAAGGTCAGCCAAAGCCGAGGCAACCGGCGGCCTTCCGCTCGACCCGTGCGCAGTCGGGAGCACAAGGTTTGTACTCGAGCCACTGAAGCTCCGCACGAGGGGCAGCTCAGCTCATTCCTGATTGTTGCGTGCCTGACGAGCTCTCCGTTTCAGCCTGATCATAAATGCTTTCACCTAGTGGAACATCGGAGGTTCCACGAAGTTGGGAAGCCACGGAGGACGTGCACATGAACAGTGTCATCTATCTTATCGGCCTTATCGTTGTCGTGCTCGCGGTCCTCTCCTTCCTCGGTCTTCACTAGGTGGCCCATGCAGCATGAGAACGATCAGGGCGGACAGCCCACCGATTTCGACAAGGCGAAAAGCGACGTTTCCGACAGGCTTCGCCAGGAACAAGAACGTGCCAGCGAGCTGCTTCACGACGCGCGTGACACGGTGACCCGTAAGGCTGGCGATTATGCATCTGAAGCCAGGGATGCGATTTCCGACAAGGCGGAGGAAGCTCAGCGCGACATCGGATCGAGTCTGGCGGCGCTGGGCGGCGCACTGCGCGCGGCCAGTGACCATCTGGCCAACAACGATGAAAGGAACGCATCGAAGTTCGCATTGGATGCCGCCGGTGGCTTGGAGCGGCTTTCATCGTCATTGAAACAGAAACCGTTCGGCCAGGTCCTGGAGGACGTGCAGTCCTTTGGCCGGCAAAATCCCGGTGTCCTGCTTGCCGGATCGGTATTGGCCGGATTGGCTCTCGGGCGGTTCATCAAGGCTTCTCCGCCGGCGGGTCCAGAATTCCAGGATGCTGCGGGAGACCTCAAATCACACACCGATCAGGCACAGGGTTGGTCCGTTGATCGTTCGCAGGATTCGGGCCTCGTCGGCGATGATGGGGCCACGCAGAACGCGGAGCAGGACAGATGAACACCCAGGACAATCCCAGCCTTACCGGACTGATCACCGACTTGGCCCAGAATGTCACCACTGGTGCAAACCGAGGCAAGGCTGTTTCGGGCGGAGCTCTCTGAAAAGCTTGCCAAAGCCGGAGCAGGTGCCGCGGAAGTACTGGGCGGCGCGATTTGCCTGCTCGCCGCGCTATTGGTGTTGCTGCAGGCACTCGTTATCGCACTGACGCGGGCAGGGCTAGGCGCGGGGTGGTCTTCCCTGCTGGTCGGTGTGGTCGTGGCGGTCCTCGGCGTCATCCTGCTGCGGACCGGGATGGCCAGCATGGCGCCTTCGGAACTTACCCCCGACCGGACCCAGGAACAGCTTAAGCGCGACGCGAGCGTGATCAAGGAACAGGTGAGATGAAAGAGAAATCCGCAGCCGAACTTGAACGCGAGGCCGAGGCAGCCCGCGCCCGGGTGATGGAGACCGCCGAATCCATTCGAGGCAAGATGACGCCCGGACAATTGCTGGATGAGTTCACCGGGCTGTTCTCGGGAGGGGAGAGCTCGGCCATGCTCAGCAATCTCAGAACGCAGGTCCGAGACAATCCTTTGCCGGTCACCATGGTGGGCGCAGGTCTGGCTTGGCTGATGTTCGGCAGCGGTACCTCAAACACCCCCCACGGTTCGGCTGGATACTCCATGCCTTCGGCGCCGGGACGACATGATGACGGGGAGCGTGGAGGCCTTGGCAGCACGCTTTCCGATGCCGCCACATCGTTGTCGTCGGCTGCTACCAGCGTCAGCGATACCGTTTCGAGCGCGGCAAGCAACGCCGCCGAGGGTTTGACGGGCAGCACGGCCACTGCAAGATCGGTGACCGGCGAGATGGCGGCGAAAACCACCCGCTCTGCCCAAGAACTGTTTGAGAACCAACCCTTGGCCGTAGCGGCCGCCGGTCTCGCCATCGGCGCCGCCATAGGTGCAATGCTGCCCCATACCGCAACGGAGGATGAGCAACTAGGCGCCTATGGCGACAAGCTTCGCGACACCGCCGAAACCATGCTCGACAGGGGTCTGGATGAAGCCAAGCAGGTCGCCGCCGACGCCTATGAGACCATCAAGCAGGAAGCTGGCCGGAAAAATATGGAAGCAGGCACGATGGCCGATCAGCTCGGCGAGGTCGTGAAGTCCACGGCAGACAAAACCGAGCATGCCGTGCGTGAACGGATTTCCGATCCGTCTCAGCGTCAAACCTAGCTTGAATGATCCTGGATCAACGATAGTCGGTCTCTTCAGAAGGGCCGGCGTTGTTGTTCAAACGGTGAACCGCTCGAGTCATTTCAGAGCGTAGAGGTAAGCCGCGATATCGCGCGCCTGCTGCTCTGTTATCCGGGTCGACGGCATGGCGGTGTGCGGATTGATTTCCCTGGCCGATCGTATCCAGCGGATCAGGTTCTCTGGATTGTTGGCCAGCCCGCCGCCGATAAAGACGCGGTCAGCAAGACTGGCATCCAGGCGAGGACCGACCTGCCCTTGCGCGCCCGGCACGCCCGTAATCGTATGGCAGCCGGAACAGCCATTCGCAGTCATGATCGGCAAGGCCCTCGCAGTGTCACCGCCTGTGGCCGCCTCCGCCTCGTGGCGGACGCGCGCGGCCCGATCGGACCACCAGGTCATTCCGGCCACGGCCGCGACGAGCAGCACCAGCGCGGCGATGACGGCGGCAAGCAGTTTAGACACGCTCGTACGCATGCGCCGCCTCCCTCCTTCCGCTCGCCTTGATCCACAACGCGGCCAGCAGCAGCGCTGCGCCGCCATATATCAATCCAGCCGGAACCCACATCACCAGCCCAGCAAGTTGCTGGTCCTCCAGGGGGCTCAAATTCCACAGTGCCGCTCCCACGGCGTTCTCCGGGTACCAGAGGCGTGGCGAGAGCAACAGGAGAACGCCGAGCAGCCCGGTATGCAGCGAGGTGACAAAGAGGTGCATCACTGCGCTCCCATAGGCATGCTGGCGGCCGGGACGCGGCAAGAGGACCCACCAGAACAGCAGCCCTGTTCCGAAGAAGCTCGCGTGCTGTGCATAGTGCAGTACGCCGCGTTCGAGCGCGGCCTCGAACAACACCGGAATGTGCCAAATCCATATAGCAATGCCGTGGATAATGGTCGCGCTGATCGGCCGCGTTGCGAAGGCCCAGACCACCCTCAGCCAATTGGCGTGTCCGGCAATTCCCAGAACGCGCCGGAACCGGATGGGTAGGCCCCACATCAAGGCCGCAGTCGGGCAGGCAGAGACCAACAGCGGCGCCGCCACGGCCATCAGCAGTTCATGCTCGATCATATGCGCCGCAAAGACCTGCTCGCCGAGCACATGAATCGGGCTGACCAATGCGGCTGTCAACACGCTCCATCCGGCCGTGAACAGCAGAGCCTGGCGCAGCCGCAGAGTCCTGCCGCGGCTGCTGCGCCGCCAAAGCCGGCCAGCGCCAACGACATATATCAGGGCAAGCACGGCGAGTGGCAGGGTGATGGGCAGCGCGAGCGTCCACCCGGCCCCGGGCGCGGCGGCGCCGTAGCAGATGGAAGTAGGGAACAGCGCGTCCAGGTTCATCGCAGGCACTCATCCAGGATCAGCGCCGCGCTGCCTTGCATGAGGATCACAAGCGCAAACAGCAACGCCGACAACATCCCGAGATTGGCGACGAAGCGCTCTGTGCCGCGCGTACGCTCCGGCTTGAATGCGGCACCGCCTCGCTGCTTCGCCCGCCACGACAGCGCCCCGCCGAGCAGCGACAACAAGACGAGCAGCAGCGCCACGGGAAGCACGACCGGCACCTGGCGGTTGCATTGCCAAGGCACCAGCGCATAATTCAGCTGTGTCGAGACCGCCCAGGCCAGCGGACCTGACAGAAGACCACCCCAAGACGTTCCCAACCGTAACGCTCGCATCTCAGCCTAGCCTCGGCGCCCAATAGATGAGCACGTAGATCGGGATCCAGGTCAGGACCACGAAATCCCAGTAGAAGACATTGTCGCCGACATCGCCGAAGCGCCGGCCGCTATAGCCGTGGCGCGTGAACATCAGCACTGTCAGCACGATGGTGTCGCCGACATCGGTTATAAGGTGCGTGGTGTGCAGGCCAAGCAGCACCCAGAGCATCGATCCATAGGCGTTGGTGTCCCAATAGATGTTGAGGGCGGGGAATTCGAACCAGCGCACGACGAGCGGAGCGATGCCGAGCAGCGACATAACCACCAGGCCGATCCGCACCGGAACCATGGAGCATTGCTTGGCGTGGCGGTGGAGGACGTGGTTGGGCACAAGGCTGACGACAAACAAAATCGTCACGATCGTTCCGGGCCAATGGTCAGGCTGCGGTGCGCTAAGCCGCCACGCTGGCCACGACAGCGCAAGATAGAGATATGCGCCCGCTGCCAGCGCGAAACCGGTGCCTTCCAAAGCCATGAAGCCGAGCGTGCCCCACCAGGTGGGGCTGCGCGGACCGTGCCCGAAGGTCGGCAGGCCAGAAAGATCGGCGGCGGCGCGCTGCTTCATTCCTGGTCCTCCGGATCGCCCTTGGGCCAGAACCAACCGATCAACGTGATGGCGATCGGCGCGGCGCCCCAGACGATCGCCCAAGGCGTGAAGATCGAATAGAGAAACGTGCCGCCGACGGCTAGCGCCGCAAAAAGCGGCCAGATCGACGGTGTGGCCGATTTCTCGCGAATATCGGGATAAGCTTCGGCCAAGGTCGAGATGAGGAGTTCGCGCGCATCGACGCGGAGCCCGGTCGCTACAGGGAGCGCCTCGCGCTCGGCCCAGAGCGGCTCGATATGGGTAACCATGGGAATGCGTGCGAAATTATAGCTCGGCGGTGGCGAGGACGTTGCCCACTCCAAGGTTCCTGCGTCCCACGGGTTGTTGCCGGCCAGGGTGCCTTTGAGCGCGCCATGCACCAGATTGAAAGTGAACAGGACAAAGCTCAGGAAAAAGAGCAGCGCCCCGGCAGAGATGAAAAGGTTGATGTTGCCCCAGCCAAGCTCGGCCGGATAGGTGTAGACCCTTCGTGGCATGCCCCATAGGCCGACGAGATGCATCGGGAAAAAGGCCGCATTGAACCCGATGAAGGCCAGCCAGAAATGCCACCGTCCAAGGCGTTCGCTCATCATGCGGCCGGTGATCTTCGGGAACCAGAAATAAGCCGCGCCAAGCAGCGGGAACACCGAGCCGCCGATCAGCACGTAATGGAAATGCGCGACGACGAAATAGGTGTCGTGCACCTGAAGATCCAGTGGCACCGAGGCGAGCATGACGCCGGTTAGCCCGCCGATGACGAAGATGAAGAAGAAGCCGAAGACGAACAGCAATGGCGTCCGGATCACCGGCCGGCGGTCCCAAAGTGTTGCAAGCCAGCAGAAGATCTGCACGCCGTTTGGAATCGCGATCAGCATGCTGGATGCGGTGAAGAAACTGGCGCCGAGCTTAGGCAATCCCGTGGCGAACATGTGGTGAACCCAGAGCCCGAACGACAGGAAGCCGACTGCGATAAGCGACAGGACCAGCCCGAGATGACCGAATGTCGGTCGCCTGGCGAAAACAGGAATGATCGCGGACACCATGCCCGTCGCCGGCAGGAAGATGATGTAAACCTCCGGATGGCCGAAGAACCAGAAGAGGTGTTGGAACAGCAGAGCATCCCCACCTTCCGCCGGGTTGAAGATGTGCGTGCCGACCAGCCGGTCAAGGATCAGGAAAGTCGAGGTGATCATCACCGCCGGCATCGCGAAGATGACGACGAAAGAAGTGACCAGCATCGCCCAGACATAGAGCGGGATCTTGTCCAGCGACATCCCGGGGGCCCGCTGCTTGAACACCGTGACGATGGTTGCCACCGCGACGGCCAGTGACGACACTTCGGTATAGGTGATCATCTGCGCCCAGACATCGGCGCGCTTGCCCGGTGCGAATTCGGGGCCGGACAGCGGCACGTAAGCGAACCAGCCCACATCAGGAGCCATGTTGAGGGCAAACGACACCCAGGCGAAAGCGCCGCCCGAGACGTAGATCCAATAGCTGAACGCGTTCAGGCGCGGAAACGCGATGTTGCGGGTGCCCACCATCAGCGGCACCAGGTAGATCCCGGTCGCCTGCACGATGGGCACGGCGAACAGAAACATCATCGTAACGCCATGCATGGTGAACAGCTGGTTGTAGAGGTCGGGCCCGATCAGGCCGCGTTGCGGTCCCGAAAGCTGGATACGCATGGCGACAGCGTTGAGACCGCCAAGACCAAGGAAGACGAAAGCGGTGATCAAATAGCGTCGTGCGATCACCTTGTGATCGACGCTCGAGAGCGCTCCGACGATGCCGGACGGCGTCCGCCAGGTGCGCTCGAGCCAGCGATGCAGGCTGGCATCATCCATGCCGGTATCGCGGGGGCCGTCACGTTCGGGAGCAAGGTCGCCCTTGGCGGGGTCTGGTTCCGGGATGTGGCGGTCGCCTGTGACATCGGCGCTGCTCATTTCAGCCCCTCGAGATAAGCGACGATTGCGTTGAGCTCGTCGCCGTTGAGATCTGCCACTGGCATGTGGGAACCCGGCTTGATGCCTTGCGGGTCGGCTATCCAGGCGGCGAGATTGCCGCGGCTCATCGTCAGCGTTCCGGCCGCCAATGTTTTCCGGCTGGCGATGTGGGTGAGGTCGGGAGCCACCGTTCCGCCGGCCGGCGTTCCCCCGATCCTGTGGCACATCACGCAGGGGCGTTTGAGGAACAGGTCTGCGCCGGCCTTGGCTTCGCCGCTCGCCGGCGCGCCGGCCGGCTGCAACTGGTCGTTCAGCCACGCATCGAATTTCGGGCGCGGTTCGGCGATGATGAAGGTGCCCATATTGGCGTGCTGCGCACCGCAGAATTCAGCGCATTGACCACGGTAGACGCCCGGCTTGTCGGCCTTGATATCCAACACGTTCATGTGGCCGGGGATAAGATCGAGTTTGCCGGCCAAGCTTGGGATCCAGAAGGAATGGATCACATCGGTCGAGGTCAATAGCAGCCGCACCGGCTCGCCGGCAGGGATATGGATCTCGTATGCCGTCGTCAGGATACGGCTCGGCGTAGCATCCTCGTAGCGCAACTC
>NZ_RZPH01000019.1:0-17365 GCF_004022825.1 Mesorhizobium sp. M7A.F.Ca.CA.004.04.2.1 | reverse complement strand
GCATCGCTCGGTCCGCGCGGCCGGCCTTTCGGATCGAAGTCTTCCTCGCGCGGGCCATCGCCATCGCCATCCTCGTCGTCGACCAGCCCGGCTGCCGCCGGATCGACACGGACAAAACCCTCGGCGATCGACACTTGCGGCACGGCGGCCTGTGTGAACGGGATCAGCACGCCCTTGCGCCCGCCCAGCGTCACATCGAGAATGTCGCCGCCGCCGAAATTGTGCACCGCGACCACCTTGCCAAGCACGGCAGCCGTATCGTCGCGGACTTCGAGGCCGACAAGGTCGGCATGATAGAATTCATCTTCCTCGCCATCGTCCGGCAGCATCGAACGGTCGACGAACAGCTCCGTGCCGGCCAGCGCCTCGGCCGCGTTGCGGTCGGCGACACCTTTGAAGCGCACCACGACCACGGTGTTGGCAGGCCTGATGTCGATGATCTGGAAGGCGCGCCCGTCCCTGGCGTAGAGCGGCCCGTAATCGGCCAGCGCCAGCGGCTCACCGGTGAAGGTCTTCACCCGCAATTCGCCCTTGATGCCATGGGCGGCGCCGATCACGGCCATCTGGACAGGGTTCTGGGGCTTGCTCATGGCGCTTTTACCTTCGTCATCCACGGGCGGAGCAGGCGCGAAGCGACTGCGCAGACCCGAGGATCCATTCCGTTACGGCGACCAAAAAGCACGGCAGTTCAGAAAGGGTCACGAGTCTCGTTCCTGCCAACTCTCTATTTGCAAACACTTCGCGCGGTCTCCACCGCAAAGCTATCAGACTTGTAACGCAGCAACGCTCGCAGGTCACGGCATGGATCCTGGGGTCTCCGCGACGTCGCTTCGCTCCTGCTCCGCCCCAGGATGACGAAGGGGGCGGGCATTTCAGCCAATCACCAAGGTAGTCACCTGCCGCCAATCGATGGTCTCCTAACCTCAGCCGGCTGTCATTTCAATGACGGCTCTTCACCGCTTCCTAACCCGAATACCCGAAAATGCCGCCATGCAGGAATTCCTGATCCCGGCCAAACCCGATCTCCAGGCGGCACGCGAAAGCTGGCTGAAGATGCTGGCCCGAGAGCGCCGGCTGTCGCCCAAGACGGTGGAAGCCTATGAGCGCGACACGCGCCAGTTCCTGCATTTCCTCACCGGCCATTGTGGCGGCTCGCCCGGCATTTCGGACATCGCCGATCTGCGCCCGGCTGACCTGCGCGGCTTTCTCGCGGCGCGGCGCAATGCCGGTGCCGGTGCCCGCACGCTCGGCCGGGGTCTCGCCGGCATCCGCTCGCTGCTGCGTTTCCTCGAGCGGCGCGGCCTCGCCAATGCGGCCGGGGCGGCAGCACTGCGCGCGCCGCGCCAACCCAAATCGCTGCCCAAGCCGCTGACAGCGAGCGATGCCAAGCATGTTGTTTCCATTGAAGGCCAACTGGCGGAGGAACCCTGGATCGCAGCGCGCAACGCCGCCGTGCTGACACTGCTCTACGGCTCCGGCCTGCGCATTTCCGAGGCGCTTGGCCTCGCCGGCGCCGATCTGGCGTCGGCGGCCGACACGGTGCTTCGCGTCACCGGCAAGGGCGGCAAGACGCGCCTGGTGCCGGTGCTGCCGGTGGCGCTCAGGGCGATCGCCGAATATCGCCGGCTCTGCCCCTACCATCTCGACCCCAAGGGCCTGTTGTTTCGCGGCGCCCGCGGCGGTCCGCTCAACCCGGCCATTGTCCAGCGCGACATGGCCAAGCTGCGCTCGGCGCTCAACCTGCCCGATACCGCGACGCCGCATGCGCTGCGCCATTCCTTCGCTACGCATCTGCTCGGCCGCGGCGGCGATTTGCGCACCATCCAGGAACTGCTCGGCCACGCCAGTCTGTCGACGACGCAGATCTACACCGGCGTCGACACCGCGAGGCTGCTCGAGATTTACGAATCAGCCCATCCACGGGCATGAACGCCAGTAGCGTCGCATAGTATCGGTGGCCAAACGTTCACCATTGGCCGAAAGCCTCCCCAACGTCGTCATCCCTGGGCGAAGCAGGAGCGAAGCTCCGTCGCGGAGACCCTGGGATCCATGCCGCGACCTTTGCCATGGAGTGCTGCGGAGCGGAATTCTGCACTGTTGCAGCGTTCCAGAGTCCCGGCATGGATCCTCGGGTCTGCGCCGCGTCGCTACGCTCCTTGCTCCGCCCATGGATGACGAAGAAATGGGCGTTTCCGCTAATCATTGAGTCATGAGCACCATCGACGTCCGCTGAGGGCGATAGCCGGTCGAAGACAATTTCGCAGTACCAATTAACCGTTTTGCCGCTTTTCGGTTCTAGGAATGGGATCATGAAACGCGTCATCGCCATCGCCGACCGTGCAGCTTCCGTGTCGCTGAAGCTGCTCGTCGCGCTCAACGTTCTGTTCTTCCTGTCGTTTCTCGCCGTACTGCTGTTCGCGGCCGGCAAGGCGCATGCCGAAATCCCGACCTGCACCGGCGCCGACATGCTGTCGGCCTTGCAGAAGAACGATCCGGCGACCTACCGCAAGATCGAAGCGGAAGCCGCCGCGACACCGAACGGCAAGGGCCTGTTGTGGAAGCTGGAAAAGCCCGGCGAGAAGCCGTCCTTCCTGTTCGGCACCATGCATATGACCGACCCGCGCGTCACCACGCTGCCTCCCGACGCGCAGAAAGCCTATGACGCCGCCGGCACCATCATCATCGAAACCACGGACGTGCTCGACAAGCAGAAGATGATGGTCGCGATGCTCAAGGAGCCGGACCTGATGATGTTCACTGATTCGACGACGCTGGCGTCGCTGCTGTCGCCCGACGATGCGGCGGCCATGAACGCCGCGCTCGACGCACGCGGCATTCCTCCGGCAACGGTTGCCAAGATGAAGCCGTGGATGCTCTCGGCCATGATGGCACTGCCGGCCTGCGAACTCGCCCGCCAGTCAGGCGGCGCCCCGGTGCTCGATGTCAGGCTGGCGGAAGGTGCAAAGGCTTCCGGCAAGCCGGTGGAAGGATTGGAGACTGCTGAAAGCCAGTTGCGCGCCATGGCCTCGCTGCCGCTGGCGTTTCACATGAAGGGCCTCGTCGACACGCTGAAGCTCGGCGATAAGATCAACGACATCAACGAAACCATGATCGTGCTCTACCAGCGCGGCGACACCGGAATGTTCTGGCCGCTGTTTCGCGTGGCCATGCCGGAGGGCACGGACGACCCCGCGGGCTATGCGGCGTTCGAGGAAACCATGATCACCAGCCGCAACAAGGTGATGGTCGAGCATGCCGAACCGATCCTTGCTAGGGGCAACGTCTTCATGGCGGTCGGCGCCCTCCACCTTCCCGGCCCCGAAGGCCTCGTCGAGGACTTCCGCAAGGCCGGTTACACCGTCACGCCTGTTGGACTTTAGCTACTTCAGTTTACTTCGCCAGGATCTGGGCCAGCATCGCCGGAACGATGATCCGGTGAAACGGCATGATGATCGCAAGATAGGCGCGCCCGAGCCAATTGTGCGTCTTGACGATCGTCGTCGCGGCCACCTCTTGCCGGCCCATGCCGAGATCCCTGACTTCGACCAGGACACGGAAATCGAGATGACGGTCGTCGAGGCCAAGCACAACCTTGCCGGGAAACTGGCTGATGAGCGGAAATATCCCGATCCGGCCTGACGGCAACACCGCAGCTTCCAGGCCCGTCTTCAGCCGGAACGGCTTGACGGCAAGGTTGCGCAGCGCCATGAGCCTGCCGACCCAGGGCGGCGTTCGCCCCAGGGCGCGTTCCGCCGCGCCGAGTGCCGTTAAAGAAAGACCCTGGGTGACCAGCACATAGCGGTCGGCGAACTGGGCTCCGGCGAGGGCAGTGCAGTGATTCGGGACAAACTCTGCCAGGGGATTCGTCACGGCAAAATCCTCCGAAAAGATCATAATAGGCACCAACTTGGCGCGTTGCATGGCGAAACGACGCCATTCCGGCGCCGGAACGGCGGGATTGTCCTTGTTTTTGGCGTTTTCCAACCCTAGCGTGAAACCAGTTCAATGATTGCGCGTTATATGGTGTTGATTGATATTTTTCATCCACGGAGGACACTTTTATGGCGAACGCACCGAATCCAAACGACCCGTTCAATCCCAACACCACCAACACCACCATCAAGCAGAGCGGTGGCGGCGGTAGTGGCTGGCTGATTGCGCTGGTCGTCGTTATTCTGGCGGTTGTCGCGTATTATATTTTCGGAAGAAGCGGTGAGCACCCGGCACCCGCCGAGCCGCCGGCGGCCAGCACACCGGCGCCCGCACCGGCACCGGCCGAACCGATGAAGCCGGCCGAACCTGCGCCAGCACCCGCGCCTGCTCCGGCGCCTGCAGAACCGGCGCCTGCCCCGGCACCAGCGCCTGCACCGGCTCCGGCACCGGCCCCAGCGCCTGCACCGGCCAACTGATCGGCTCGATATCAAATACGAACGGCCCGCCGAAAGGCGGGCCGTTTTGTAGGGATCGCTACGTTCGTCACCCTCGGGCTTGACCGAGGATAGTGCCTTTAGATGTGGATCGGCTTGAAGAACGTTGCCAGCGCCGCCTCCTTGATCGCCTCCGACATCGTCGGATGCGCGTGGCAGGTGCGGGCGAGATCCTCAGACGAGCCCCCGAATTCCATCAGCACCGCCGCCTCGTGGATCATCTCGCCTGCGCCGAAGCCGACAATATGCACGCCGAGTACGCGGTCGCTCGTCTTGTCGGCGAGGATCTTCACAAAACCGTCGGTGTGCAGCATGGCGCGCGCCCGGCCATTGGCGCTGAACGGGAATTTTCCGGCCTTGTAGTCGATGCCGGCCTTCTTCAACTCTTCCTCGGTCTTGCCGACCGAGGCGATTTCCGGGCTGGTGTAGACGACGCTCGGAATGACGTCATAGTTCACGTGGCCGGCCTGGCCGGCAATGGTTTCGGCCACCGCCACGCCCTCGTCCTCGGCCTTGTGCGCCAGCATCGGCCCGGCGATGACATCGCCGATGGCATAGATGCCCGCGACATTGGTCTTGAGATGGCCATCGGTCTTGACCCGGCCGCGCTCGTCGACCTCGACGCCGGCTTCCCCGAGGCCGAGACTGTCGGCATAGGCGCGGCGGCCGGTGGCGATCAGCACGGCATCGGCCTCGATCGTCTCGGCGGCGCCGCCCTTGACCGGCTCGAAGGTGACGGTCGCACCCTTCTTGGCCTTGGCGACACCGGTGACCTTGGCGCCGAGCTTGAACTCGAAACCCTGCTTTGAAAGCAAGCGCTGGAACTGCTTGGAAACCTCGCCGTCCATGCCGCCCAGGATGGTGTCGAGGAATTCGACCACGGTGACCTTGGCGCCGAGCCGTGCCCACACCGAGCCGAGCTCGAGCCCGATGACACCGCCGCCGACCACCACCAGATGGCCGGGAACCTTATCAAGCGACAAAGCGCCGGTCGACGACACGATCACCTTCTCGTCGATGTCGACCTTGACGCCGGGAATGCCGGCGACATCCGAGCCGGTGGCGATGACGATGTTCCTGGTCTCGATCTCCTCGACCTTGCCGTCCTCAGCCGTCACCGACACCTTGCCTGCCGCGACCACCTTGCCAGTGCCGCGAAAGCTGTCGATCTTGTTCTTCTTGAACAGGAAGGCGACGCCGTTGACGTTCGACGACACCGTCGCATCCTTGTGCGCCATCATCTTCTTCAGGTTCAATTTCGGCGCCGATATCTCGACGCCGAGCGTGTCGAAGGAGTGACCGGCCTCGGCGAACATCTCGGAGGCATGGAGCAGCGCCTTGGAAGGGATGCAGCCGATGTTGAGGCAGGTACCGCCGAAGGTCGCGTTCTTCTCGACCACCGCGACCCTGAGCCCGAGCTGCGCCGCCTTGATGGCGCAGACATAGCCGCCCGGTCCCGATCCGATGATAACGACGTCATAAGCCATGATACTGTCCTTCTGTTTGAGCATGATGCCGTGTGACGCGGTTTTCGGATAACATCCTGCTCGATCTGCTTGAGAGCGCTCAGCGGCCGCCGCTTACATTCAGGATCGCGCCTGTCGTATAGGACGCGGCGTCGGAGAGAAGATAGAGAACCGCGCCGGCGACTTCAGCCACTGTACCGGCTCTTTTCATCGGCAGCAGGTCGCGGAACCGCTCCACCCTGTCCGGCTGCCCGCCGGAAGCGTGGATATCCGTGTCGATGATGCCAGGGCGCACCGCATTGACGCGGATGCCTTCCAGCGCCACCTCGCGGGCGAGCCCGATGGTGAAGGTGTCGATGGCGCCCTTGGAGGCGGCATAATCGACATACTCGCCCGGCGAGCCCAATGTCGCTGCCGCCGACGAGATGTTGACTATGGACCCGCCCGACCCGCCATGGCGGGTCGACATGCGCTTGACCGCCTCACGGGCGCAGAGGAACGAGCCGACGACATTGACGCGCATCATGCGCTCCAGCCGCGAAACGTCCATCTCGTCGACGCGCGCCTTGACGTCGACGATGCCGGCCTTGTTGACGAAGGCATCGAGCCGTCCATAGGCGTGGTCGACGGCCTCGAACATGGCCACGATATCGGCCTCGCTGCCGACATCGCCCTTGACCGCAAAAGCCTCGCCGCCGGCAGCCTCGATCTCCGCGACCAGTGCATCGGCGGCGTCCTGATTCGCAGCGTAGTTGACCGCGACCCTGTAGCCGGCCTTCGATCCAAACCGGCAGATCGCCGCGCCGATGCCGCGGCTGCCGCCGGTGACCAGCAGCACCTTTTGCGTCCCGCTCATTCCTGGCATCCCTTCAAGGCAAACACATCCCCCGGCACTTTCGAAAACCCGCTGCCGCCATAGGCACTGGATTGGCGCAACGCTGGCCCGAGATCCGGCAGGATCAGCGTCTTCGGCGCTTCGACACCTTCGGCCGGCAGCAGCCCGATGTTGCCCTTGTCATCCGCCGTGTAGATGACGCCATGCCAGGGCGTGCAGGCGGCAAGCTCCTCGCCGGTGACGTCGCCCTCGGGGCATTTGTACATCAGCGCGCCGTTCGGCCGCGACACGCCCTCGTTCCACATGACGATGCCGTTGAGCACCACACTGTTGTCGAGGATCATGCGGAACGTATTGGTGACCGTCGCCGAGGTGCCGGTCGGCGTGAAATCGATTTCGCTGCCGCTCTGGGCGTCGCCATAGACGGCGAGTTCTATCGGGCAGGCGGCATTTGCGGCAGAGTCGGTGAACAACACGGCCAGCATCCCGGCTGCACATCGGATAGTGGGCGATAGGACGCTTTGCATCAGCGCGACCTACTTGCTCTCGCGGCCATCGGCGTTTTCCAGCACGCCGAAATCGGTCAGCAGCAACAACGGCTCGCCTGCTGCGTCCAGTCCCCAGAATGACGGATAAAATCCATCACCCCAGCCGCTCCAGAACATCGCGATGTTGAGCGGGTTGCCGGCAACCGGATGATGCATGACGAACCTGTCCTGGTTGGGTGCGAATTCGGCGGCCAGCACGTCGTCATAGTAATTCTCGTCGGCCTTGAGCTTGTCCTGTTCGGCCGACATCAGCGCCATCGCCGTCTTGTCCATGAAAGAGCCAAGGCCGGCTTCGACGGGGTAGCCGAACATTTCGTCGTCCTTCAGGGTCGACACGTCCTGGTCTGGCAAGGTCGCCAGTTCCCAGCGGACCGGCGTGCCTGGGCGGAGCCGAAGGAACGCTGCTGCCACACGTCCCTGGGCCTCGAACAGAGAAACCGGATAACTTCCAGGTTTGACCTTGCGGCTCAATGCTGGCCAGTCATCGCCTGTGACCAGAGGATCGCAGGCCATAATCTCGCCCGTCGGCAATTCGAGTTGGCCGATCGGGGTGACGGTTATCTTCCGCTCCGCCAATTGCACGTCACTAAGGGCAAAGATGCCGAGGTTGCTGCTCACCTTTGCCGGATTCCATCCGGCGGCGATTGCCAGCGAAGGAACAGCAGTGGACAAGCCAAGCCAGAAAATACTGCGCCGAAAAGTCCGCTGCGCGCCGCCCGCGGCCCGGCCCAGTTTGAACCCGAACCGTTCCAGCCAGCCGCTCACGGGGCGGTTGGCCTTGCTCACAGATCGAGCACCAGCCGTTCCGGATCCTCCAGGCTTTCCTTGACGCGGACCAGGAAGGTCACCGCTTCCTTGCCGTCGACGATGCGGTGATCGTAGCTGAGCGCCAGGTACATCATCGGCCGGATCACGATCTGGCCGCCGACCACCACAGGCCGGTCCTGGATCTTGTGCATGCCCAGAATGCCCGACTGCGGTGCGTTGAGGATCGGCGTCGACATCAGCGACCCGTAAACGCCGCCGTTGGAAATGGTGAACGTCCCGCCTTGCATGTCGGCGACCGACAGCTTGCCGTCGCGCGCGGCGATGCCCAGCCGGCCGATGTCCTTTTCGATCTCGGCGATCGACATCTGGTCGGCATTGCGCACGACCGGCACAACCAGGCCCTTTTCGGTGCCGACGGCGACGCCGATATGGGCATAGTTCTTGAAGATGATGTCGGTGGCGTCGATCTCGGCATTGACCGAGGGGATCTCCTTCAGCGCGTGTGTCACGGCCTTGGTGAAGAAGCCCATGAAGCCGAGCTTCACGCCGTGCTTCTTTTCAAACACATCCTTGTACTTGGTCCGCAGTGCCATCACCGCTGACATGTCGACCTCGTTGAAGGTGGTCAGCATGGCTGCGGTCGACTGCGCTTCCTTGAGGCGGCGCGCGATGGTCTGGCGCAGCTTGGTCATGCGCACGCGCTCCTCGCGCGAAGCGTCGTCGCCCGAGGACGGCGCGCGCACGGCAACCGGTGCAGGTGCCGCCTTCGGCGTCTCCGCCGGCTGCGACGGCGCACCCTTGGAGATGACGTCGAGCACGTCGCCTTTCAGCACCTGGCCACGCTTTCCCGAACCGGAGATCTGGTCGACCGAGAGATTGCTTTCGGCGATCAGTTTCGCTGCGGCCGGTGCCGGTGGCATGGTGCGCGGCTCGACCGGGCCGGCATCGCCGGCGATCTTGGCGGTCTCGGCCGCGGCTTGCTTGCCGGTCGATGCCGCATCCGGCGACGAGGCCTGCGACACCGCCTGCGGCTTGGTCGCTGGCGCGGCGGCAGCGCCACCTGCCGAAATCGAACCGAGCAGCGCACCGACACCGACCGTCTCGCCTTCCTTGGCGGTGATTTCGCTTAAGGTTCCAGCGGCGGCGGCAGGCACCTCCACCGTCACCTTGTCGGTCTCGAGCTCGACCAGCGGCTCGTCGGCGACGATCGCGTCGCCGACCTTCTTGAACCATTTGCCGATGGTCGCTTCGGTGACGGATTCGCCGAGAGTGGGAACGCGGATTTCGGTAGCCATTGTGCCTGTCCGTTTTCTTTCGGTTCTGTTATTCGCCCAGATCTTCTCTATTCGCCGAGCGCGTCTTCGAGCAAGGCGGCGAGCTGGGCGAGATGCTTCGACATCAGTCCGGTCGCCGGCGAGGCGGCGGCCGGACGGCCGGTGTAGCGCACCCGCTGATGCTTGGCATCGATATGCGCCAGCACCCATTCCAGATAGGGGTCGATGAACGACCATGCGCCCATGTTCTTGGGCTCCTCCTGGCACCACACCATCTCGGCATTGCGGAAACGCGACAGTTCGGTGATCAGCGCCTTGGCCGGGAACGGATAAAGCTGCTCGACGCGCAGCAGATAGATGTCGTTGATGCCGCGCTTCTCGCGCTCCTCGTAGAGGTCGTAATAGACCTTGCCCGAACACAGCACGACGCGGCGGATCTTCGAATCCTTGGTCAGCTTGATCGCCTGGCCGGAAAGCAGCTGCGCATCGTCCCACAGCAATCGGTGGAACGAGCTTTCGCCCGAAATTTCCGGCAGCGTCGACACCGCCCGCTTATGGCGCAGCAGCGACTTCGGCGTCATCAGGATCAGCGGCTTACGGAAGTCGCGCTTCAGCTGCCGGCGCAATATGTGGAAGTAGTTGGCCGGCGTCGTACAGTTGGCCACTTGCATGTTATCTTCGGCGCAAAGCTGCAGGAAGCGTTCGAGCCGGGCCGAAGAATGTTCCGGACCCTGGCCTTCATAGCCATGCGGCAGCAGGCAGACGAGGCCCGACATTCTGAGCCACTTGCGTTCACCCGAAGAGATGAACTGGTCGAACACCACCTGGGCACCGTTGGCGAAATCGCCGAACTGCGCTTCCCACAAGGTCAGCGCCTTCGGCTCGGCAAGGCTGTAGCCATATTCGAAGCCCAGCACCGCCTCTTCCGACAGCATCGAGTTGATGACTTCGTAGCCGGCTTGAGCGGCAGACAGATTGTTGAGCGGGATATAGCGGGTCTCGTCGCGCTGGTCGTAGAGCACGGAATGGCGCTGCGAGAAGGTGCCGCGTTCGGAATCCTGCCCCGACAGGCGGATCGGATTGCCGTCGAGCAGGATGGCGCCGAAGGCCAGCGCCTCGGCCGTCGACCAGTCGATGCCTTCGCCCGACTCGATCGCCTGGCGGCGGTTTTCGAGGAAGCGGATGATCGTCTTGTGCGCCTCGAAATCCTCGGCACCTCGGTCAGCTTCTTGCCGATTTCCTTCAGCGTCTTGACCGGCACGGCGGTCTTGCCGCGCCTTTGTTCGTCCTGGTTGTCGGCCGTGCGCAGGCCAGACCAGGCGCCGTCGAGCCAATCGGCCTTGTTGGGCTTGTAGTGCTGGCCGACTTCCCACTCGGATTCCAGATGCGCTCGCCAGTCGGCCTTGAGCTGGTCGAGCTCGGCCTGGGTGAGGTGACCCTCGGCGATCAGCCGGTCGCCGTAGATCTGCACGGTCGTCTTGTGGGTGCGGATGTTGCGGTACATGATCGGCTGGGTGAAGGCCGGCTCGTCGCCCTCATTGTGGCCGAAGCGGCGGTAGCAGAACATGTCGACCACAACAGGCTTGTGGAACTTCATGCGGAATTCGATCGCCACCTTGGTGGCGTGCACCACGGCTTCCGGATCGTCGCCATTGACGTGGAAGATCGGCGCTTCGATCATCTTGGCGACGTCGGACGGATAGGGCGACGAGCGCGAGAAGCGCGGATTGGTTGTGAAGCCGATCTGGTTGTTGATGATGAAATGCAACGTGCCGGCGACGCGGTGGCCGCGCAGGCCGGACAGGCCGAGGATTTCCGCGATCACGCCCTGGCCGGCAAAGGCGGCATCGCCATGCAGCAAGAGCGGCAGCACCTTGGCGCGCTCTTCCAGCGGCACGATTTCCTCGCGGCTGCGGCCGAACAGATAATCCTGCTTGGCGCGCGCCTTGCCCATCACCACCGGATCGACGATTTCCAGATGCGAGGGATTGGCGGTCAGGGACAGATGCACCTTGTTGCCGTCGAACTCGCGGTCCGACGAGGCGCCGAGATGGTACTTGACGTCGCCCGAACCCTCGACCTCGTCGGGTGCGGCCGAGCCGCCCTTGAACTCGTGGAAGATGGCGCGGTGCGGCTTGGCCATCACCTGGGAAAGCACGTTCAGCCTTCCGCGATGCGCCATGCCGAGCACGATCTCTTTCATGCCGAGCTGGCCGCCGCGCTTGACGATCTGCTCCAGCGCCGGGATCAGCGCTTCACTGCCATCGAGGCCGAAGCGCTTGGTGCCCTTGTACTTGACGTCGATGAACTGCTCAAAACCTTCGGCCTCGACCAGCTTCTGCAGGATCGCCTTCTTGCCGGTGGCGGTGAAGGTGATCTCCTTGTCGGCACCTTCGATGCGGGCCTGGATCCAGGCCTTTTCCTCGGGGTCGGAAATATGCATGAACTCGACGCCGAGCGTCGAGCAATAGGTGCGCGTCAGGATTTCCAGCATCTGCCGGATGGTGCCGAATTCGAGCCCGAGCACATTGTCGAGGAAGATCGGCCGGTCATAGTCGGCAGCGGTGAAGCCGTAATTTTCCGGCGACAGCTCGTTGTAGTCCTCGAGCGGTTTGGCGATGCCGAGCGGGTCGAGATTGGCATGCAGATGGCCGCGCATGCGGTAGGCGCGGATCATCATGATGGCGCGCACCGAATCGCGCGTCGCCTGATGCACGTCGGCGTCGGACAGGACGACGCCGTTGGTGACCGCCTTGTCCTTGACTTTCTTTTCGATCGTCTTCTCGACGATACCCCAATTGCCGTCGAGCGCCGACACCAGTTCGCCATTGGCCTGCAGCGGCCAGGAGGGCTTGGCCCATGAGGCACCCTTGGCATTCCTGCGCACATCGCCGGCATCGTCCTTCAGCCCGGCAAAGAACTCCTGCCATTCGGGATTGACCGAGGCTGGATCGTCTTCATAGGCGGCATAGAGCGCATCGATGTAATCGGCGTTGCCGCCGTAAAGGAAAGAGGTGAGCGAAAATTGGTCGTTGGCCTGATCTTGTCTTGCCATTTTTGTCCGCGGAGCCCGGCTCCGTCTCCTGTTTTTGGAGGGAGTAGGGGAATAAGGGAATAGGGGAGTAGCGCTTTTTGCCGCTGCTATTTTCCCTACTGCCCTACTCCCCTATTCCCTTAACCTTTGATCGCCTCGACCAGTGTCGTGCCCAGCCTTGCCGGCGAGGGCGATACCTTGATGCCGGCCGATTCCATCGCCGCGATCTTGTCTTCGGCGCCGCCCTTGCCGCCGGAGATGACCGCGCCGGCGTGGCCCATGGTGCGGCCGGCCGGCGCCGTGCGCCCGGCGATGAAGCCGGCCATCGGTTTCTTGCGGCCACGCTTGGCTTCGTCCTTGAGGAACTGCGCGGCGTCTTCCTCGGCCGAACCGCCGATCTCGCCGATCATGATGATCGACTTGGTCTCCTCGTCGGCGAGGAACATCTCGAGCACGTCGATGAACTCGGTGCCCTTGACGGGGTCGCCGCCGATGCCGACGGCGGTGGTCTGGCCGAGGCCGACATTGGTGGTCTGGAACACTGCCTCATAGGTAAGCGTTCCCGACCGCGAAACAACGCCGACCGAGCCCTTGCGGAAGATGTTTCCGGGCATGATGCCGATCTTGCATTCGTTGGGCGTGAGCACGCCCGGGCAGTTCGGCCCGATCAGCCGCGAGGTCGAGCGGTCGAGCCTGGCCTTGACCCTGATCATGTCCATCACCGGTATGCCTTCGGTGATGCAGATGATCAGCGGGATCTCGGCCTCGATCGCTTCGAGGATGGCTTCGGCGGCACCCGCCGGCGGCACATAGACGACCGAAGCGTTGGCGCCGGTCTTTTCCTTGCCCTCGGCGACGGTGGCGAAGATCGGCAGGCTTTCACCCTTGGCGCCGGTCCACGTCTCGCCACCCTTCTTGGGATGGATGCCGCCGACCATTTTCGTGCCGTGATAAGCCAGCGCCTGCTCGGTGTGGAACGTACCGGTCTTGCCGGTCAGGCCCTGCACCAGCACCTTGGTGTTCTTGTCGACGAGGATGGACATGGGAGCCCTTTTCTAAAAACCGTTGATCGAGGAAAACATGGTCAGAGCCGCTTCAGGTCAGCGACCGTGAGGTCGCTCTTGGCATTGCCGGTGTTGAGCGTCGTCGCCGGCTCGAACATCAGCACGACCGGTTCCGCGGTGAGCGAACGCGGCCGGTGCTCGACACCGCGCGGCACGACGATGAAGTCGCCCTCGCCGAGTTCGACCGGACCGTCGCGGAAATCGATGGCGATGCGCCCGCGCAGCACGAGGAAGGCTTCGTCCTCATTGTCATGCGCGTGCCAATCGAAGACCTCGCCGAACTTGGCGACCTTCGCCTGGCTGTCGTTGACGTCGCCGGCGATATGCGGATCGAAGACCTTCTTGATCTTTTGATCCGCCGCCTCGACCAAGTTTATCTTGCGCGGAGGCATCCGCTCAGCCCTTTACCGCCGCCACGATCTTCTTGGCTGCATCGTCGAGATCGTCGGCCGACACGACGTTGAGGCCGCTGTCGTTGATGATCTTCTTGCCGAGCTCGGCATTGGTGCCCTCCAGACGCACCACCAGCGGCACTTCCAGTCCGACTTCCTTGACCGCGGCAATGACGCCCTCGGCAATGATGTCGCACTTCATGATGCCGCCGAAGATGTTGATCAGGATACCCTTGACCGCCGGATCCCGGGTGATGATCTTGAACGCCGCCGTGACTTTTTCCTTGGATGCGCCGCCACCGACATCGAGGAAGTTGGCGGGCTCGGCACCATAGAGCTTGATGATGTCCATCGTCGCCATGGCGAGGCCGGCGCCGTTGACCATGCAGCCGATATTGCCGTCGAGCGCGACATAGGCGAGGTCGTATTTCGACGCCTCGATCTCCTTCTCGTCCTCTTCGGTGGTGTCGCGCAGTTCGAGCACGTCAGGGTGGCGGAACAGCGCGTTGTTGTCGAACGACACTTTCGCGTCGAGCACGCGCAGCCGGCCGTTCTTCATGACGATCAGCGGGTTGACCTCGAGCAGGCTCATGTCCTTTTCGACGAAGGCTTTGTAGAGGATCGGGAACAGCGTATCGCCGTCCTTGGCAGCATCGCCGTCGAGCTTCAGCGCACCGTTGAGCGCCTTCAGGTCGGCCGATGTGACGCCTTTTTCCGGATCGATGGCGACAGTGATGATCTTCTCCGGCGTGTCATGCGCGACCGCTTCGATGTCCATGCCGCCCTCGGTCGAGACGACGAAGGCGATGCGGCCGACCGAACGGTCGACCAGGATCGACAGATAGAGCTCGCGTTCGATGTCAGCGCCGTCCTCGATATAGAGGCGGTTGACCTGCTTGCCGGCCGGGCCGGTCTGCTTGGTCACCAGTGTGTTGCCCAGCATCTCGTTGGCGTTGGCGACGACGTCGGCCACCGATTTCGCCAGCCGCACGCCGCCCTTGGCGTCCGGGCCGAGTTCGGTGAATTTGCCCTTGCCGCGGCCGCCGGCATGGATCTGGCTCTTCACCACATAAAGCGGGCCCGGCAGCGCCTTGGCGGCGGCTTCCGCTTCGCTCGCCTTGAACACCGGCACGCCTTCGGCCACGGGCGCGCCAAAGCTCTTCAGCAGCGCCTTGCCCTGATACTCATGGATGTTCATCTGGAAGGTCTCCGGATCGACTGGGGGTTCACTTGCTGGAGATTCATTTGGAGGCGAGTTGCGGCGCGATCTTGACGCAGGCCTCGGTCAGACCCTGCACCGTCGCCACCGAGGAGTCGAACATCTTCTGCTCGCTCTTGTTGAGCTCGATCTCGATGATACGCTCGACGCCGCCGGCGCCGATCACCACGGGAACGCCGACATAGGTGTTCTTGACGCCATACTGGCCGGAGAGATACGCCGCGCAGGGCAGCACGCGCTTCTTGTCCTTGAGATAGGCTTCGGCCATCGAGATCGCCGAAGCGGCCGGCGCGTAATAGGCCGAACCGGTCTTGAGCAGGCCGACGATCTCGGCGCCGCCGTCGCGGGTGCGCTGCACGATCTGGTCGAGCTTTTCCTTCGAGGTCCAGCCCATCTTGATGAGATCGGGCAGCGGAATGCCCGATACCGTCGAATAGCGGATCATCGGCACCATGGAATCGCCGTGGCCGCCGAGCACGAACGCGGTGACGTCCTCGACCGAGACCTTGAATTCCTCCGCCAGGAAATAGCGGAAGCGCGCGCTGTCGAGCACGCCGGCCATGCCGACGACATGGCTGTTGGGCAGTCCTGAGAACTTCTGCAGCGCCCAGACCATGGCGTCGAGCGGGTTTGTGATGCAGATGACGAAGGCCTTCGGCGCATACTTCTTCAGCCCGGCGCCCACCTGTTCCATGACCTTGAGATTGATGCCCAAAAGGTCGTCGCGGCTCATGCCGGGCTTGCGCGGCACGCCGGCGGTGACGATGCAGACATCGGCGCCTTCGATGCCGGCATAGTCGTTGATGCCGGTGAGCCTGGAGTCGAAGCCATCGACCGGCGACGACTGCGCGATATCGAGCCCCTTGCCCTGCGGGATACCTTCGGCAATATCGAACAGCACCACGTCGCCGAGGTCCTTGAGGCCGATCATGTGAGCGAGCGTGCCGCCGATCATGCCAGAGCCGATAAGCGCTATCTTGTTGCGTGCCATGTGAGGATGTTTTCCCTTTGTCGGTGACGACGTCTCAAATCTCTGGTGACTTGATGGCGGCGTCGAAGAAGAGGCCGGAATGCTGCGGGGAACCGCGAATTTTCGCCGCACCCAATAGCCCCGGCACGGAAAAAATTCAAACGATTATTTTGGTGTCAGTATTTTCAATCGGTTAGATCACTTGGGATTTACGTAAACGTCAAAGTTTGTAAGCCGACTTTGGAAGAAATAACCGATGAAGACGGAAATCGTAAGGCCGAATGCGGGCGATGACACCCTTGTGATGCGGGTAACCGAGGAGGTTCGAGTTGTAGACGTCGGCGGGACAGCGCCCCCCCTCTGTCCTGCCGAGGGAGGGGACACGAAGGATTGCTACCGACGGATTCTCTGGAAATTCAGGCCTGCGCCTGCTGTGCCCCTGGCGCCGGCTTCCCCTTCTGCCGCGCCGCCCAATCCTCCAGCCAGTCGCGGCTTTGCATCTCGATCAGCCGCGATGCGGTGCGCTCGAACTCGAAGACTTCGACGCCGCGCTTGGCTGCATAAAGCGCTTGCGGCGGCGCATCGGCGCTCATCACCAGCCGCACATGATGGTCGTAGAGCGTGTCGATCAGAAGGATGAAGCGCTTGGCCTCGTTGCGCTTGCCTTCGCCGAGCACCGGGACATGGTCGATAAAAATGGTTGAGAAGCGACCGGCGATCGCCAGGAAATCGCGCGCGCCAAGCGGCTTTTCGCAGAGATCGGCAAAGGAGAACCGCGCCGCATCGCCCGCCGCGCGCGGCACGATCACCTGCCGTCCTTTGAGGGCAATCGATGTCTCGGCGGTCGGCGCGCCCCGCGTCATGGCTTGCCAGGCCTCGTCGAGTAGCTGGTCCGCCGCCGCATCGGCCGGCGTGACATAGACCGGTGTCCGGGCGAGCTTTTCCAGCCGGTAGTCTTTGTCGGCATCGAGCGCCAGCACCTGTGTGTGCCGCTCCAGTATGCCGATAAAGGGCAGGAAAAGCTGGCGGTTCAGCCCGTCGCTGTAGAGGTTTTCCGGCGCCACATTCGAGGTGGCGACCAGCACCACGCCGCTGGCAAACAGCGCCGAAAACAACCTGGACAGGATCATCGCGTCGGCAATGTCGGTGACCGAGAACTCGTCGAAGCACAGCACCCAGGCTTGCTCGGCAAGGGCCTTGGCCACCGGCGGGATCGGATCGTCTTCCCTGACGTCGCCATTCTTGCGCGCCTGCCGGTGCTTCTGGATACGGTCCTGCACGTCGGCCATGAAGTCGTTGAAGTGGACGCGGCGCTTGCGCCGCACCGGCAGCAAGTCGAAGAACATGTCCATCAGCATGGTCTTGCCG
>NZ_RZPH01000199.1:0-7239 GCF_004022825.1 Mesorhizobium sp. M7A.F.Ca.CA.004.04.2.1 | reverse complement strand
GCCGACGACTATTTGGTCAAGCCGTTCGATCTGGGGGAACTCTCAGCGCGTATCCATGCAGTGGCACGTCGCCATGGGCATTCTCCGGAGCCGCAATTTTCGGTTGGGACGCTTTCCATACAGGCAGCCGAGCGACGCCTCTTCCGCGACGGGCAGGAGGTCTACCTGACTTGACGCGGATGGGCGGTGCTCGACTACCGTCTGCCCCAGCCCTGCACGGTCGTTTCAAAAGGGAAGATCGTGGACGCGCTTTTCGGCAGACGGCGCTGATTCATACTCTAAAAGAAAATTCGGCTTCCAGTTGCCTTGGCCATGACTGCCCTTCCCGAGAGATGGGTGACAGTTCATTCCGGATAGATGGGTTACACTTTCGGCCCTTTGCAAGGAGAGCAAGGTGCCTTGGAAGGAGTGCAACGTCATGGAAGAGCGGCTGAAGTTCGTCGCCCGGCTGCTGGACGCGAGAAGATGGCGGTGCTTTGCCGGGAGTTCGATATCTCGCGCAAGACCGGCTACAAGATCCTCACGCGCTACAACGACAGCGGCCTGGAGGGGCTGACGGACCGATCGCGGCGGCCCTATCGCCACGCCAATCAGCTTCCGTTTCAAATCGAGAAGCTGATTGTGCGCCTCAAGCAAGACAAGCCGACATGGGGTGCGCCGAAGATACGCGAGCGGCTGGCCCGGCTGTATCCGGATGTGCACCGGCCCGCGATCTCGACCGTGCATGCCGTGCTCGACCGCCACGGCATGGTCGAGCGCCGCAAGCGCAGGCGCAACAGGGCGACGGGGACACCACTTTCAAACGGCTGTCGCCCTAACGATCTTTGGTGTGCCGACTACAAGGGCGAGTTCGGCAGAGAACACGGCCGGGACAGGGGATCACAAACACTTGACCGTTCCAGACCCTGGCAGTGGCGCATCGATTGACCGTTGGCTCTGTTCGTGGGCACCGAAAATAGGGCCTTCTTGGTCCTCGGCAGAGAATATGGCCCGGACGGGGGATAACAAACACTTGACCGTTCCAGACTCTGGCAGTGGCGCATCGATTGACCGTCGACTCTGTTCGCGAGCGCCGAAAATACGGACGACCCCTATGGTCAAAGTGCACTTCTGACCTGCTAGGCACTGTTCGATAACTGGAGGCACCCGCTACGGTGCCCTCGTATTTAAGACACCTGTCAGTTTCAAGCCTGGACATTGACGCGTGGCGCGGCTGCCATTCGTTGACCGCCACGTCGAATTGCCCGCCAACCAGTGTACAGCCGCCGGTGGTCACATTGAGCAAAAGTGCCGAGATCAGGAGGGGTTTCATAAGGCCTCTTCGTTTGGCTTTGTTAACGACCCCTTTCTTGCAATTGTAGCTGACAGCAGCCTGAAAGCCCCCAGATATTCGCTGGCGCCGGTTCAGCCTACTGTCAGCTTCGATCAATAAGGCAGGAGCCTTGCCCTCATACCGGAGCTCGGCAGCCTGATGCGAATACTGCTCATTGAAGACGACGACGACCTTAGAAGTGCTGTGCACGATCATTTGGTGGCTGGTGGCCACGCGGTCGACTGGGCCAAGAACCTGTCCGAAGCGCGCGGTCATGCAGCTGTGGCCGGCTACGACCTTATTTTGCTCGACGTTCACCTGCCGGACGGCAATGGCATCGACTATCTGCGGGAGCTGATCAAGGGGCTTAATACAACGCCGGTCATCATTCTGACAGCCCGCGATCGGATTTCGCATCGCATCGAGGGGCTCAACGCTGGCGCCGACGACTATTTGGTCAAGCCGTTCGATCTGGGGGAACTCTCGGCACGCATCCGTGCAGTGGCACGTCGCCAAGGGCATTTTCCGGAGCCGCAATTTTCGGTTGGGACGCTTTCCATACAGGCAGCCGAGCGACGCCTCTTCCGCGACGGGCAGGAGGTCCACCTGTCTGGACGCGAATGGGCGGTGCTCGACTGCCTTCTACGCCGGCCCGGTTCGGTCGTTTCAAAGGGGAGGATCGAGCACGCGCTTTATTCATTCAATTCGGAGTTCGAGAGCAACACAGTGGAGGTTTATGTCAGCCGGCTCCGTAAGAAGATCGGCGGGGATAGAATAGCAACCGTGCGTGGCTCCGGATACAGGCTCGTGGTCACATGACGAACTCGAACAGCATGACGAGAAAGCTGATATCGTGGTTAGGCGGGGCAACGCTCCTGGTTTGGATCGCCGCCCCAACCATTGCTGCGTTCATTTTTTGCAATAATGTAAACGAAAGTTCGGATGACTTGCTCCAGGCGAGCGCAGAGTACAGAAAACCAGAGCTGATCAAGGTCTTGAATGGAAAACACGTTGATCAATACAATAACCACTTGCCAACTTATGAAAAGTACTGGACCTATCGTGAGCAGGTTATTAATAAGTACGGGGTAGTGCTTATTTCTGAACCGGAAGAGGGTCAGCAGCCCTTCCCTGATGCTCCCCTGAGTAACGGCTTTTGGCGAAACGCTGATTACCGCGTCTACACAGAGGAGATCCAAGACGGCGTGTATCATCGGTTGGCCGAACCGCTTGATGGCCGCCGTACCACAATCGCGAAGGGCGCACTTTTTGTCTTCCTTCCGACACTCGTGCTCCTGCCCTTTAGCTTAGCTGTTTGGTGGATCGTGATCCGGCGCTCGCTGCGGCCAATCGAGGTACTGCGACAGCAGATCGGATCGCGCGACGGCGGCAATCTGTCACCAATGGACTTGGGCGATTTCCCGGCAGAGTTGGCTCCAATCGCGGCATCCGTCAATCGGCTTCTCGATCGTCTGCGGGCGGCTCTCGAGGCCGAACGCGAGTTCGCCGCAAACAGTGCGCATGAACTGCGCACGCCGATCGCAGGTTCAATCGCTCAGATGCAGAGATTAGTGGCCGAGCTTCCCAATGGGTCGGCCAAAATGCGTGCGCGCGGCATCGAGCAAGCGCTGTCGAGCCTTGGCCGCCTTGTCGAAAAAGTGCTTCAGCTCGCTCAAGCCGAATCGGGGGTTGGCATGGCGGATCACGCGATCGATCTTGTCCGATCGGTTCGGCTGGAAATCGACGACCTGAGGAAAAAGCCGCAATATGCCGGACGCCTGCATCTTAACGTCGACGGCTGCACCACTTTGATGCGCAAAGTGGATGTCGATGCGTTTGGGATCCTCCTTCGTAACCTGATCGAGAATGCGCTGATACATGGACTGCCCACTGTTCCGACAACAGTTTCCGTCCAAACTGATGGAACCATCGCTATTGCAAACGCCGGACCGGTGGTGCCCCTCCCCGACCTCGAAGGGCTTACAAAGCGATTTAGTCGTGGTGCTACTCCTGCTGCGGGCTCAGGCCTTGGTCTACATATCGCTAACATGGTTATCCAGCGGATCGGTGGCAGTCTAGAGCTTGCGTCGCCCGCCCGCGGTCGCAATGATGGTTTCGAGGCGATCATACGAATTCCTCAATGACACCGGTGAATTCGACGACAGTTGGACACAGGGCGGATTGCTGGCAAGGCTGCTGACAGGGCGAACTGTACGGCAGTATGTATACGGCGTAGAAATCGTACTTCACACAACGCATTTCGGCCGCGGCAATCAATGCCGCTATCATCGTCTGAGCAGTTCGATCGAAGCGACACGACATGATCGGCAAAATCGAAGGCTCCGCCTCACCGCTCGCTCGATTTCGCCCGGGGAGAAAAAAGGCCATCCGAGAAAGTGCAAGCCGCCGCGCAAAGGCGACGTGTCCAATTGTCTGGGTGCCCCTGTGCGCCGGCCCGATCGGGTTGGCGCAGGTCCAGTAAGGACCCGGACCAACCATTCCATTTAGACGACCGGCAGGTTTTAATCGGCGTCCGGATCGCCGTCCCAAAATGCCCCAAGTATACGGCTAGAAAGGCTGCCAACGATCGAGCTTTGGTCGGAGGCGTGCTTGTCAGCGTCTTGGGTGCTTGACCGGCCTTTGCAATGGCCATCGCCATCGCAAGTATCGTGCGTGGCCAGTGAGACCGCAATTTCATCAGCCTGGAGCCGACCGTATCGGTGCTTTTTTATGATTTAGGGATTTTTCGTTTTCCTCTTGGATCATCACGGGTTTGGAGAGGATCTGGTGTTAAGTGCCATTCGGAGCGCCGGCGAACCGCCCGAAATTAATGTGGTCGAGTGATGAAGCCTCCCGAATGCGTTAAACGAGACCCTTTATGGCGGCCCTGGCTGACAACAGTCTGAAAGCTGCAAGCGGCATGCGAAAATGGGGCGATCCTGAATGACGACAGATGCTATCAACATGAAAGAGGCTCGCCCTGAAAGCTGAGCACGCTTTATGCTCAGGCTGCTGACAAGGCCAAAGCAGCGTAAGTGCGTAGTGAAATCCAAGGTCCACATGGGTCGTCGCGCGTCCCATGCGCCTGGGAAGGCGCCGGCCCGGCCAAGCTTTCCCAGCTCGTCCGCATGATGCTTCGCTGAGCGTCAATGGACGTTGGCGCGAGACCAAGGCGTCGTGCGTTGCAATCCGGACGGTCCAGGGTATCAGGAGTTTCACGGCCTCGGCCCGCTTGGCTGGCCACAGTTGAAGCTCCAACGTACCGGCTGGCACCGGGAAATTGGGCTCTGCGCTGCCTCAACGCTGATGGCACGGTCAATGCTTGCCTACCGATGGGGCCGCCCATGCCGTGATGCTGTCGGTCGACGTTCGCAAACCAGACCCTCGCGAGACCCAGCGAAGGGGCTCGCCGGTTCGACGAGGGACCTTACCTCTTTATGCGCGGCATCATTATCGAGGATGACATGTTGCCTTACACGTCGTCCCTCGCGCTCGGGTCTTTGTGGGGCGGATGAAGTCCTGATCGCGGTGGCACTGCTGCATGTTTGCGTAAGACCCATCCAGTCACGATCGCGCTGTCCTTCGATGTCGCGGTGCTGATAGGCGGGCAGATCGGTGTGCGCGGCGCCCGCCAAAGGATCGTCGTCACGCCGGAGGAGGCGAGCGTCATAGCCGGCGCGCCGGCGAAAGGCGCTTTCTGTCGGATGCCCGACAATGTCGGATATCGCAAGTATCAAGGTTGGATCAAACCTTGCGAATCGGGGCTTTCTTACTTGGCACGGGGCATGCTCAGGTATCCGCAAACACCCAATGGATAACGAGCAGACTTCCCATGGCCTCACCATGCCGAAAGTTTCCCGGACGCATCCAAAGATGAGGCTCGCGTCAGGCCCAGCAACACGCTGACGGCTCATGTGGCTCGGCGTCGCGTGCCGATCCACTTTCTCCCAATAGGCGTTCGGGAGACATAGATCCTTCAAAATGAGGAACAGATCACTTTGCCAGGAACGCAGCCCATAACCCCACTCTCCCTACCAGAACTACCAAGCAAGCCCCGCACTCATGGGCTTCGCAGGACGTCCGTTGCGTCCGAGTTGGTCGGCGCGGGGCCGGCTCCGATCCCCGTCGCATGGGAGGACGGCAAGGCGAGGGATTTCGTGCTCGACAACGGCATGGAGGTGGTCGTCATTCCCAACCACCGGGCGCCGATCGTCACCCACATGGTGTGGTACAAGATCGGCAGCGCCGACGAGCCGCCGGGCAAATCCGGCATCGCCCATTTCTTCGAGCATCTGATGTTCAAGGCGACGACCAACCATGCGGGCGGCGAATTCGACCGCGCAGTGTTCGAGATCGGCGGCTCCAACAACGCCTTCACCTCCTCCGACTACACCGCCTTCTATCAGACAGTGGCGCCGTCGGCGCTCGAGCTGATGATGAGCTTCGAGGCCGACCGAATGCGAAACCTCATCCTGACCGACGATGTCGTCAAGACCGAGCGCGATGTGGTCATCGAGGAGCGCCGCTCAAGCACCGACACCAACCCGCAGGACGTTCTCCATGAGGAGATCGACGCGACGCTGTGGCAGAACCACCCCTATCGCATCCCGATCATCGGCTGGATGCAGGAGATCGAGCAGCTGAACCGCGTCGACGCCACCGTCTTCTATGAAAAGTACTACTGGCCCAACAACTCCGTGCTAATCGTGGCCGGCGATGTCGAACCGGACACGGTGCGGGCGCTGGCCGAAAAGACCTATGGCAAGGTGGCGCGCGGACCTGACCTGCCGCCGCGCATCCGGCCGGTTGAGCCCGAGCAGAACACCAGGCGCACCGTCACGCTCTCAGACGCCCGCGTCAGCGTGCCCAGTTTTTCGACGCAGTGGGTGGTGCCGTCCTACCACACCGCCAAGCCGGGCGAGGCCGAAGCGCTCGACCTGCTGGCCGAAATTCTCGGCGGCGGTAACCGCGGCCGGCTCTACCAGGCGCTCGCTGTCCAGCAAGGTTTCGCTTCCAGCGCCCGCGTCTATTTCCAGGGCACTATGCTCGACGACACCAAGTTCGCCATCTATGGCGCACCGCGCGGCGATGCCAAGCTGGCTGATCTCGAAGCGGCGGCCGCTGCCGAAGTTGCCCGCATTGCCGAGGATGGTGTCAGCAACGAGGAACTAGGCAAGGCCAAGGACCACTATTTGCTCAATATGATCTTTGCGGAAGACAACCTGGACTGGCTCGCCAGCATCTACGGCTCGACGCTGGCCACCGGCGGTACCGTGAAGGATGTCGAGGAACGGCCGAATCGCATCCGCAAGGTTACCCCCGAGCAAATCAAAGCAGTTGCCGCCCGCTATCTCGCGTTCGACCGTTCGACCACGGGCTATCTCTTGCCCAAGACGGAGAATCAAGAGATGACGCTCGGCGCTCGGCCCCATGCTGCGATGAACATCCAGGAGGTGAAGTCCGAAAAGGGCATCATCGCCTGGCTGGTGGAGGACCACACAGTGGAAATCGTCAACATCGGCTTTGCCTTCAAGGGCGGCACCAAGCAGGACCCGGTCGGGAAGGAGGGGATGGCCAAACTGATGGCCGGCCTGTTCATCGAAGGCGCTGGCCATTACGACAGCGGTGCCTTCCAGGTGAAGCTCGACCATGCCGGCGCCGAAATGAGTTTGGACGCGCAAAGCGACGACATCTACGGATCGATGTGCATGCTTTCCAAAAAGCAGGACGCGGCGTTCGGCCTGCTTCGGCTCGCGCTGAACGCGCCGCGCTTCGAGCAGGGGCCGATCGATCGCGTCCGCGCCGAGATTGTCTCCCGCATCGTCGGCAGCGAGCGAGACCCTAACGCCATCGCTCAGCGCAAATGGCTGCGCGCGATCTATGGCGCGCATCCTTGTTCAAGGCCGGGAGAAGGCACAAAAGAGAGC
>NZ_RZPH01000198.1:0-7252 GCF_004022825.1 Mesorhizobium sp. M7A.F.Ca.CA.004.04.2.1 | reverse complement strand
TTCCCAATCTGACCGTACTGGAGAACCTGCTGGCCGCAGCACGCGGCAGCGCGTGGACATTGGAAAAAGTTGTCGAGCTGTTTCCGCGTCTCGGCGAACGCCGCGACCAATATGCCGGTACACTGTCGGGCGGCGAGCAGCAGATGGTAGCCATCGGCCGCGCGTTGATGACCAATCCGAGCCTGCTCATTCTGGACGAGGCGACCGAGGGTCTGGCACCTGTGATCCGCCAGGACATCTGGGCAGCAATCCGCAAGCTCAAGTCGAGCGGACAGTCGATCCTTATCGTCGACAAGACGCTTGCCGAGCTTCTACCTGTGGCCGACCGCTGCTTCGTTCTGGAAAAGGGCATGACCGTCTTCGAAGGCACGCCCGAGGCGCTGACGCCAGAAATTCAGGACCGCTATCTCGGCGTATGAAAAAGGGTGTCAAACGGCTTCCAAACTGACCCGGCGCGGTGCTGTTGCTGGCCAGCGATCTTCTGGCCCGAACGCTGCTGCTGCCGCAGGAGCTGCCGATCGGCATCATCACCAGCTCCGTCGGCGCGTTCTTCGTCGTCACCATGCTGATCCAAAACCGGCTCTGAGCGCGCCAATGAACCGCTCTTGCAACAGGCCGCCGGCTCAGACCGTCCAGAAATAGCGCACGATGTGGAAGAACACCGGGGCGGCGAAGACCAGGCTGTCGGTGCGGTCCATCATGCCGCCATGGCCTTCGATCAGATGGCCCCAGTCCTTGACGCCCTGATCGCGCTTGATGGCCGAGGCGACCAGCCCGCCGAGAAATCCCATCGAGCAGGCGACGAAGGCCACGGCTGCTGCCTGCAGCGGCGAGAAGGGTGTCACGAAGGATAGCAGCGCGCCGAGCAGGCTCGCCGACACCAGTCCGCCGATCAGCCCTTCCCAGGTTTTCGACGGCGAGACGTTCGGCGAAAAACGGTGTTTTCCAAACAGCTTGCCGAAGATGTACTGCAGCACGTCGCTGCCTTGCACGACGATGATCAGGAACGCGATCAGCAGCAGGGTGCGGCCTTCGAAGCCCGGCACCTCGAGTGTCAGCAGGGCAGGGACATGGCTGACGCAATAGACCGAGATCATCACCGCCCATTGCTGCGCGGCGATGCGCTCGAGGAAGCGTTCAGTGTCGCCATGCAGCGCCGTGATGGCCGGCATCAGCAGGAAGCAATAGACCGGAATGAAGATGACGAAGAGCCCGTACCAGGCGGTCCACACCAGCCAATATTGAAACGGTATGATGATGCCGAACATGCCGAGCAGCACCCAATGGTCGCTGCGGCGGGTGTGCGTCAGCGTCACGAATTCGCGCAGCGCGGCGAAGGAGATCAGAGCGAACAGGATGGTCATCCCGTAACGCCCGAAGAAGAAGGCGACCGTCATCAGCGCCACCATCACCCACCAGGCGTTGATCCGCTGGCTGAGATTGACCAGCGTTGAGCTAAGCGGCTTCGGCGCTCGCGCCGAAAGGATGGTCGCGACGATGCTGGCGGTGGTCAAAACCGCCAGCAGGCCGATGATCAGAATGGAGATTTCGTGGCGCATCAATCGTCTCGCTCGGGACGCGGGTTGAGCGCCAGAAGCGCGGCGTGGGCGCGTTCGAGGAAGGCGCGGCGTTCTTCGCCCGGACCGATCGCCACCGGCGCGCCGAAGACGACGCGGCACAGCAGCGGCACCGGCAGGAACTGGCCCTTGGGCAGCACGCGCGACATGTTCTCGATCCAGCACGGGATCAGCTCGACCTGAGGCCGCGCCGTCGACAGATTGTAGAGCCCGGAGCGGAAGGCCAGCAGCGGCTCTTCGGTCATGTTGCGTGTGCCTTCGGGAAACAGGATCAGCGAGTGGCCCTGGTCGAGAACCGACAGCATGATCTCGATCGGGTTTTCCTCAGGTCTCGTCCACTGCCGGTTGATGAGCACCGACGACAGCATGTCCTGCGCGATGAAGCGGCGCAGCCGCGACTTCCCCCAATATTCGCCTGCGGCAACAGCATGGGTGATCGCGCGCTCGCTTTCGCTGAGACAGGCCGACAGCAGGATAAAGTCGCCATGGCTGGTGTGGTTGGCGAAATAGATGCGCTGGCGGTCGGAGGGCAGGCTGCCGTTCCAGATCGGACGCACGCCCGTCACCATCCGGGCCAGCGCCGAGAGGCCGACGGAGGTTACCGTCTGCAGCAAGGTGAAGGTCTTGAGCGAAAGCCTGTTCATCGCGGCGCCCAAAACCCTGACGCCAGAAGTGCTGCGGCGAACAGAGCCAGGGCGGCGCGCTGCTTGAACAGTAGGCGACGCGTGCCAGCAATGCGGTCATCGAGCGAGCGTGTCGCGGGCGGGGCCGTTTTCAGGCGCATGCGCGCCAGCATGTCGTCCACCGCGGCACCGCCGGAAGCTTCGTCATCATGGCCAGCCATGACCCGGAACAACAGGGCGTCGAATGCCAGCAATGCCGACAGCGCCAGAACGGCGACAGCGCTCGCGGCTGTGATCGACAGCGCAACGGCCGCCGGCAAAGTCTCGAAGCCGCCGCGCGTCGAGGCAGCCAGCGGCGCAAGGATATTTGCCGCCACCACGATTGCGGCAGGCCACGCTGCCTGCCGCATCAGCATGCCGGCGAAGCGGTCGGTGCGGTCCTGATAGGCATTGCCGGTCATGACGCCGCCGGATCCGTGGCTTCTGCGAGATGAACCGGCCGGCCGAGGGCCGCGAGCATTTCGCGGGCAAGCGCCGGCGTCTTGGCCCTGCCGGTCGCCACCAGCCATTCGGCGACGACGCCGGCGCTGCGCTGGAAGCCGAGCGCGCAGCACACCAGCACGGTGCCGTCGCGGCGCGCACTCTCCAGCGCGCCGGCTGCCTGTTGCCGTATCGCCACTGGCGGCGGCAACAGGTCGACCATCGGAAAGCTGATCCAGCGGCAATCGGCTGCCGCAGGCCTCTTAAGTTCGGCGGCGAGATCGATGACCGTGCCGAAGCTGCTGGCCTCGCGTGCCGTGGGAAAGCGCCCGAGAAAGACGCCGTCGGCAATCGCCACCTGGGGAGCAAGTTTGCGCGTCCAGGCCCATATGTTGGCCCTGGCGCCGAGACGGTAAGGCAAGAGCAGGACACGGCTTGCGAGCGTGATGCTGCCATCGGCGGATTTCTGGAACACTTTTTCGCCTGCTCCTGCATAGGCGAAGGCGACGATGGCCAGCGCCAGCGCCGGCCAAAGCAGGAAGAGCGCGACGGCGCAGAACAAGGCGCCGAGCGCTGCACCGGCCAGCGCGAGGACCGCGCCCAGAGCGTAGAACCGCGCCAGCCGCCGCGCTTTCACATCGCTGGTCAGCCGGAAGCCTGAAAACGGCAACGCGCCGCTGCGCGGAAACAGCCACAGCGCAAAGAACCCGAGCAGCGCGCCGGTCGGAATGTCGATGAAGTGATGCTGCCAGGTCGTCAGCACCGAGGCACCGATCAGGAAGCTCCAGCCATGCCAGAGCGGCAGGAGCAACCCGCGGAGCCGGTGGCGCCAATGATCCCAGATGATCACCAAAAGGGCGATGTGCAGCGAGGGTGCCTGGTTGAACGGCTTGTCGAAACCGCCGAGCACGGCAAACAGGAAGCCCGGCAGGCCGGTCGTCGCCGGTCGCACGAATGTCGCGGTCAGCGGGAACAGGATGAAGCAGATAACGGCGACGACCTGCGCGGTGAGATAGCGCCCGGCCAGGCGGTCGACGCCTTGCTTGTCGTTGTTGAGCAGCAGCGACAGGCCATAGAACAGATTGATCGACCAATAGGGCACGATGGTCCAGGCGACGAACGGAATGCTGTGTTCCCACGAGAACACGATGCTGCCGACCTCGTCGCGCCGCGAGGCCAGCCAGTTGGCGAAGCCGTAGCTGAGATAGAAGAACGGCGCCAGGAAGGCCAGCCACAGCGCCGCCCTGACGATCACCCGTCCATAAGGCTCGGTGCGCGCGGTGGGGGCAGGCGATGAGACCATGCTGTTCAGCGGCGCCGCGCGACCGAGACGGTGAAGATGCCCCATTGGTCGATGCGCTGGTCGAGTTTTTCGAAACCGGCGGCTTCGACGAGCTGGTCCATCTCACCCTGCGTGCGCCGCCGCATCACCCAGGCCTCGCCGCCGCGATGCGAAGTCAGGCTGCGGGCGATCATCTCGAGCTGCGGATGCCAGGGCTGGTTGGTGTAGAGCAACAGGCTTCCCGGCTGCATGGCGCTGGCCAATCCACCGAGCGAGCGGGCTATCATCGCATTGTCGGAGAACAACTCGTAAAGGCCGGAAACGATGGCAAGATCCGGAGCCGGATCGATCGATGCGAGCATGTCGGCATCGAAGGCGTCGGCGCGCTGGAATGAGACATCAGCCGGCAATTGCCGCTCGGCGATCAGCTTGCGGCCAAGCTCGACGTTGAGGTCGGAATAATCCTGCAGGCGAACGCTCGCCGGCTGATCGGGGCTCTTCACGATGGCATCGAGAACATAGCGGCCATGGCCGGCCGCGATGTCGAGAATGTGCACCGGCCGGCCAGCGGCCTTGAGCGTCGCCAGGCAAGAGCCGATGAGCTCTTCGAGATGCAGCTTGCGCTGGCGGATGCCGCGCCAGCCAATGGCCTCCAGGAAAATGCGGTCGACGACGCGGCCAAGAGGCGTAAGCCCGCGCGCATTGTTCTCGTAGACGTAGTCGAGCGTCGAGCCGGAATCGAAGCCGGTGGTCACGCCGGCCTTCATACCTTGCGAGACCCAGGCGCCCATGCGGATGGAGGCACGGCTGAATGCCCAATAGAGGCCCTTTGGCGACATCAGAGCGAGCGGCGAGGCAAGCCTATCGGCCTCGTCGCGTGTGTAGCCGGCGATGTCCGCCTGCTTCAGGTCGACCGGCGCATCGGCTGCCTCGAACTGCCTGGCCAGGAATGGCCGGATCAGGTCGAGGGCCTGCGCCCTGTCGCGCTCGCCCAGCGTGTCGTGGAAGAAACCAGGCAGCACATGGCGTTCCTTGGTGCGGCTGCCGAGATTGACGAAGAACTCATGCTGCGGGCCGTGGCGCACGACCCAGTCGCTGCCCGAAAGCAGAAGCTGCGTCGGCACGGTGATGGCGCGGGCGTCACTGACGATGCGTGCGGCATGCTGGTAGAGTTCGACCAGTATGTTGGAGGCGATCGGCCGCGTGATCAGCGGATCGCTCTCGAAAGAGGCGATGCGCACGGGATCATGGGTCAGGAATTTCGCCTTGACGTAGGAATTGACGAAGAAGCGGCCCTTGATCTTCTGCCAGAGTGCGATGCCCTCCTTGGCGAAGGGCACGTAGAGTTTTACCGAGAAGGCCGGTGAGGCCAGCACCATGGCGCGCAGCTTCGGCGCATAGTCATGCACCCAGGCGGCAGCCAGCACGGCGCCGAAGGATTGTGCGATCAGCGCGATATCCCGAGTGGCAAAGCCATCCCTGGCAGCGGTCTCGCGCATGAAGCAGTCGATGTCGCGCACCAGCGCCGAGAAGGAGGGCGCATAGCCGCGCTCGCCGGACGAGCGGCCATTGCCGCGGGCATCCCAGGCATAGAAGGCGTGGTCCGGCATCTGCAATTCATCGACGAGATGGGCCATGCGGCCGCCATGCTCGTGGCCGCGATGGAAGAGCACCACTGCGCCCTTGGCATCGGCGGAGGCCGCCGGCCAGAATCGGTAGAAGATCTCCGTCCCGTCATGGCTGCGGAAAACCCGCTCCTGTGCTTGCCGCGCAAGGCTTTCCGTGGCCGCGGCGGCGATCGGTTCGTGCATCATGGTCTTCCCCTCTGGCGGCATGGCGAGCCTCGATGCTCAGCTGGCGCTGCCAATAATGCCGGCGCGTATCCGGTTTATGGCGGTCAGCAGCGAAAGCGTTGCCATGGCCGGAAACACAAACGGCGTTATCGATGCCGGCCACAGCCCGGCGGCACACAGCGTGGCGACGACGCCGAGCGCCAGCGCCCTGTCGCTCTTGCCGAACGGCCCGGCATAATTACGCCCGACCTTGGCAGCGATGCCGAGCACGCCGGCGAACTCGGTCAGCACGGCCGATATCGCGAAGGCGACGACGCCCCATGCGCCAAATTCGGGAAAGACGGCAAAAGGGAGAATCAGCGCGAGGTCCGAAACGACGTCGCACAACTCGTTCAGATACATGCCAAGCGTCGAGGCTTGGCCATGCTCGCGCGCCAGCATGCCGTCCACGGCATTCAACGCCATGCGCACGAACATCACCGCGGGGATAAGCAACAGCAGCCAGCGCCATTCGTGCCAGATCGCAATGGCCGCGCCGGCGGCTATCGACATCGCGGCCGCCAGGATGGTTATGCTGTTTGCCGTGACCCCGATTGCCGCCAGCCGGTTGACCAGCGGCCGCAGTCGACCCTGGAAGGCCGGCTTGAGAGCGTAAAGCGTCGGCATGCGTTGATCCCCCGATCCTGTTCAGCGGCTGTACATCAATATGCCAGACGCGACCAGTGTAGAGGCGGCGCGGCCATCATGCGTTCGCAAATCGCTAACCATGATTGGTCCGGCAAAGCTGCCATGCACATTTGCCGGCTTCTCGTGCAACGCGGCGTCTTGAATAGTAAGCACGCTTATTATATATCTCGCTCATGGTTTCCGATGGCATCGACAGATTGGGCTTCTTGATCCACGACGTGCAGCGCTTGATGCGCAAGCGCTTCGAGGCGAGGGCCAGTGGCTTGGGGCTTTCTTCGGCGCAATGGCGGCTTCTGGTCCGCGTTGCCAAGGAAGACGGTGTCGCGCAGGCGCGGCTGGCCGAACTTCTCGAAATCGAGCCGATCAGCGTTTCGCGCCTGGTCGACCGCATGGAAGAGGGAGGCTGGATCGAGCGTCGGTCCGACGCCGCCGATCGTCGCGTCCGCATGATCTTCCTGACGCCCAAGGCAAGCGATGCCTACGCCGTGATCAAGAGCATTGCCGGAGAAGTCTATGAGGAATCGCTGGTCGGCGTGAAGCCGGAAGCCCGTCGCGTCCTCATCGAAGGGCTTGAGGCGATGGTCCGCAACCTGACCGACGACGAGACGCCGTCCATTGAAAAAGTGAAGAATATAGAGGGCGCAGCAGCATGAACGCGGTAGCCAAGATAGACGAGAAAGTGACCGAACTGGACATGGAAGCGCCGGCGCAGCCGGCCGCGGCCCCGCCGGCGGTTGCTCCCCCGGTGCAGCCGGCCCCAGTGCCCGTGAAGAAAAAGCGCCGGCTGGGCCGCTTCCTGCTGATGGTCGC
>NZ_RZPH01000197.1:0-7304 GCF_004022825.1 Mesorhizobium sp. M7A.F.Ca.CA.004.04.2.1 | reverse complement strand
TGATCCAGGGCAGCGTGACGCGGCGCGTCACCTGCCACTGGTTGGCGCCTAGTGAGCGCGCCGCCTCTTCCAGCTCCGGCGCGAAGGTCTGCAGCCGGGCCGAGACGACGACGATGACATAGGGCAGCGCCAATGCGACATGGCCGAGCAGGATCGCATGCAGGCCACGGCCGATACCGACGCCGAAGAAGAAAATCAGCATTGCCGTGCCGGTGATCAGCCACGGTATGGCGATCGGCGGAAACAAAAGCGCCTGCAGGAACTTCTTGCCACGAAATTCGTAGCGATAGAGCGCCAGCGACGCCGCCGAGCCGAGCACGACGCAGATGATCGTGGTGATGACCGCGATCTCGACGCTGTTCCAGGTCGCTGCGATCAGTTGGTCGTTCTGCCACAGCGAAGCATACCATTCAGTCGTCCATTCGAACGGCAATTGGTAGAAGGGAGAAACGTTGAACGACATCAGCGCCATGATGATGATCGGCAGATAAAGAAAGGCAAGCAGCAGCCAGATGTAGAGGCGGCCGAGTCCTTCGAGGATGCGGGTCGTCGTCATCACGCGGCCCTCCGCAGCACTGGCGACGCCACCGCCAGGATGACCAGCACCACCGCCAGCAGGATGAAGGAGAGTGCGGCACCGAGCGGCCAGTTGAACACGGCGACGAACTGGTCCTCGATGACCGTTCCGTAGAAGGTGCCGGTGCGGCCGCCCAGGATGCGCGGTTCCATGAACGAGCCGACGACCGGCACGAAGATCAGCGCCGCACCCGCGACCAATCCGGGCATCGACAGCGGGATGATCACCCGCTTCAGCACCTGCAACCGCGATGCGCCAAGCGAGCGCCCGGCCTCGATCAGCGAGTCGTCGATGGCCTGTAGCGTGAGATAACAGGTCAGCACCATGTAAGGCACATAGGAATGCACCAGCCCGATGATGACGGCCGGATAGGAATACATGAGGTCGATGTTGATCTTGAACGGCAGCACGGCATTAAGCGCGGTGTCGAGGATGCCGCCTTCGCGCAAAACCATCGCCCAGGAAAAGATGCGCACCAACCCATTCGACCAGAACGGCAGGATGACGAGCAGGAAGATCGCCTCGCGGCTGCGCCCCTTCAGCACCTTGGCGAGCACATAGGCGGCGGGATAGCCGATGACGATGCACCATAGCGTCACTTCGAGGCCAAGGCGCAGCGAGGCCAGCAGCAGCGTCAGATAGAGGCTCTGCGAGAAGAAGGCGGCATAGTTGCCAAGCGTGAACGCCCACGGCTTTCCCGACAGCGGCAGCTCGGTCATGAACGAGAAGAAGACCATGGCGGATAGCGGCAGGAAGATCGCCACCGTCAGCCAGAGATAGGCCGGTGCCAGCAGCGGCAATGCCGATCTCAGCCCGCTTCGCGACGCTGTCGCAGCTGCCATGGTACCCTCCTCCCAGGATTGGAAGAACCAGCCGACGCGAACCGCCGGCTGGCCTGGCTGTGATCTTACTTCACGTCGACCTTAAGCTGCTGCCAGAGCGCCAGATAGGCTTCGCGCTGGGCGTCGGTGATCGGCGCCTGGAACTGGATGCGCTTGGCCACTTCGGGATCACCCATGACCTTGCGGTTGAAGGCATCCTCGGGCAGCGCTTCCACCGCCTTGGTGTTGGCGGAGACGGGAGCACCGACCTTGGTGACCCATTCGACGTAGAATTTCGGGTCGATCATGTAGTTGATGAAGGCCTCGGCGCCGGCGACGTTCTTGGCGCCGACCGGAATGGAAAACGCGTCGAGCCAGGCAACGGCACCTTCCTGCGGCACCACCAGCGAGACCGGCAGCTTGAAATGCGTCTTGGCGCGGTCGGCCGAGCCGCTCCAATAGGTGCCGATGTCGATCTGGTTGGAGGCGACCATCTGGTTCCAGTCGTTTTCCGAGCTCCAGAAGGTCTTGATCTGCGGCATCAGCGAGGTCAGCTTCGTCTTGACCGCATCCATATCCTTGATGTCGTTGATGTTCTGGCCAGTGGCGATGGCGCCGAACTGCACCGCTTCAACGGCATCATCGCGAATGACGACGCGGCCCTTGTGGGCGGCATCCCACATTTCGGCGATGCTCGTCGGTGGCTTGTCGAAGGACTTTTCGTTGATGGCGAGTGCGGTGAGGCCCCATACCCACGGCACGCCATAGACCTTGCCGTCATGGACGAGCATCGGCGATCCCGCCTTGTCCTTGCTGATGTCGGCATAGTTCGGCAGCTTGGAAACGTCGATCGGCTGGATCAGTTTCCCGGCCATCGCCTGGTCGTTGAAGGCCGCGTTGATCATGACCACGTCATAGAGGCCGGGATTGGTCCGGATCTTGGTCAGCATTTCCTGTTCGGAATTGAAGAAGTCGTTGACGACTTTGTTGCCGGTCGCCTTTTCGAAAGCCTCGACGGCCCACGGTTCATCGGCGCCGTAACCCTTCCAGTTGAGCACATGCACTTCGTCGGCCTTGGCGGCGAACGCAAGTGCGGAGGTAAAGACGGCGGTCGCCGTCAGCAGAGCAGTCAAATCAGGCATGCGCATGGTTGGTTCCTCTCTGTGGGTTTGCCCGGTTCCCGGGCTTGTCAGGCTTTTCCAGCTGTTATGCATTGGCCTTCTGTGTCCGGCCTGCTCCCGATGGATCGGCGGCATGGCTCAGGAATGTCTGGATTTCGCGGTTCGTCGGCGCCGAGGAGCCACCATGGCGGGTAACCGAAATGGCCGCCGCAGCATTGGCATAGCGCGCTGCCTCGAAGGGCGGGGTGCCGCGCGCCAACGCGCTGACAAAAGCGCCGATATGGGTGTCGCCGGCGCCATTGGTGTCGACGGCGTTGACCTTGAAGCCGGCAATGGTCTGCGCTGACCCGTGGGCCAACCGTACGTGGCAACCCTTTGCTCCGGAGCGGATGATCACGCCAGCAGCCTGCGGGCAATGGTCGCCCAGAAGTCGCGCCGCGAGACCCTCGACATCGCCCGGGCCGGCAATCTCGGCCGCCTCCCTCGTGTTGCAGCTCAGCCATGTGGTGCGGGCAAGCACCCGCGACAGGATGGAGCGTGGAATGTCCGAGATGACCGGCGTCGGATCGAAGACGAAGGGAATATTCGCCGGCAGCGCCTCGATCCAGTCGGTGAGCGCATCGCGGCTCTTGGGGTAGCTCAGCGTATAGCCGGAGGTGAACACCCAGTCTCCCGGCGCCACCGCGACGGGCGCCATCATATCGAGGCTGAGTACGCTCTCCGCACCTGGCCATGACACGAAGGTGCGTTCGGCGTCGCTGGAGATCATGGCGACGCAATTGCCACTGTCCATCAAGGGCGATGGCGGCGTCAGTGTCGCGATGTTCTCGGCCATGAAGGCGGCGCGCAGGAAGTCGCCATTCGGCCCACTGCCGAGCTGGCCGCCGAACACCACCTGCATGCCGGTGCGGCTGGCCGCCACCATCATGTTGAAGCCGCCGCCGGCGACCTGGGCGAAGCTCGATGCCGTCTTTTCCATGCCGGGCGCCGGCAAAGCGTCGATGCGGTAGACATAATCGACCACGGCACTGCCGATATGGACGAGACGGCCGCTCACGCCGCCGCGTCCTTGCTGGAACCGGCTTTCGCCGCCCTTGCCGCGACAAGGTCGGCGGCGAGCGCGCCAACCTCTGACAAGTCGATGCCGACAAGCCGGAGGATGTACTCTTGCGGCAATCGGGAAAAGCCGGTGCAGGCGCCGGCCATGCCGGCAGCGATGGCGCCGATCGTATCGGTGTCGCCGCCGAGATTGGCGCTGATGATGGCTGCTTGCCAGGGGTCGCCACGGGCGACTTCCAGCACGGCGAAGGCAGCCGGAACGGATTCCTGGCTGGCGACGCCGGTGCCGACCAGATCGGTGATCAGCCGGATCGCATCCCTGATCGCCTTGCCACGCACGATGTCCTGCGCCCAGACGATACGCGCGGCGATGTCGCCGCCGGTGACCCAATGTCCGAGCGTCGCCCCTCGCCTCGCCGCCGCGACCGCGCTGGCCGAAGCATCGCGCCAACCGCCGCCGGCGACGCCGCGGCTGACGGCGGCTGCGACGGCTGCGGCCGAGGCTATGGCGATCGAGGTGTTGTGCGTCGCCCGGCAAGTCTCCGCCACCTTGCCGACGAACGTCTCCAACGGTTCAAGCGGCATCATGATGCCGACAGGCGCGATGCGCATGGCCGCGCCATTGGTGTCGCCGCTGCGTCCCGCTTCCTCGGCCGGTACGCCATTGTTGATGGCATCGATGGCACGCTTGGTCGACGGCCCCAAAAGATCATAGCTGCCGCGCGCCTTGACCTCGCGCTCCCAGTCGAGCAGCGCATTGACCCAGCGCGCGTGGTCGAAACGGTCGCCGGATTCGACCAGGATGCGGCCGAGCAGCAGCGCCTGTTCGGTATCGTCGGTGATGGTTCCAGCGGCCAGGCCCTTCGACACCGGATGATCGGCGAAAGGCTCGATGAAATCCTCTACATGGCCGTAGAGTTCGGCAATGCGAGCCGGCGACAAAAGCTGCGTCGGCATGCCGAGCGCGTCTCCCAGCGCTCCGCCGACAAGCGCGCCCATGGCGCGATCGATGGTATTGCTGGTTGCATCCGACATCGCTTAGAACCTCATATGCAGCGCAAAATGTGCCGGATTGAGCAGGCTGGTGACATACTCGATCGGCCGATCGTCAGCCGCACGCGTCAACCGGCGCCCGCGCAGGAAGGGCGTGCCTTGTGGGCAACCGAGGATGGCCGCATCCTCGGCATTGAGCATCTCGATCTCGACCCATTCCTCGCCATGGTCGGGAATGAGGCCGGCGGCGCGCAGCGTCTGGTGCAGCGAGCCCTCGCGCAGTCCGCGCAACGGTACGTCCTCAAGCTCGGAGGACAATGGCAGCCGGCTGCGCTCGATGGAGATCGCATGGCCGTCGCTGGCGTTGGTGCGCACCCGGTCAACGGCAATGAAGAACGGGCTTTCGATAGCAAGCAGCGCAGCCAGATCGGGGTCTTCGATGACCTCCAGCCGCAGCGTCCGCGTCTCGGCATTGGCGCCGGCATCGGCCAGCGCGCGCGACCAGCCGATGGAGTCATCGACCGGCTTGCCGTCGAAGGTGACGAACGAGCCGATACCAACCCTGGTCGTGATCAGCCCCCGGCTGGACAATTCCTCAAGGCCCTTGCGGACCGTATTGCGACTGACGGAGAAGCGCTGGACAAGTTCATTCTCGCTTTGCAGGCGGTCGCCGAAGCCGAGAACACCGGAGCGGATTTCATGTTCGAGAACGGTGGCGATCTGCTCGGGTTTGCCCGTACCGGGAGACAGTTGAACCGCGCGCCGCTTCATATAGTACCTGTTCAGTGAACCTGTATAATCCTGTTCAATATAGAGACCGGGATGCTATGTCAACGGGTACTGAAGACTGCCCAAAAGGCAGCGAATATGCGGAATACCGTGCAAGGCGCGCCGAGAGGCAGGTCAATATGGCCCCCGAAAAGCCGGTCGGCGATCGCCAAAAAAGAGGCATACATCAAGGGGATGGAGCCAGACCCTGATTCAATTTCACCGGAGCAGGCTACGGGATCGACACCTCACGCGGTTCGACGAGGATGTCCGCCTCGATCGCGGCGTTAATGAACGCCGCCCTTGCCGCCGAGACTTCTTTCTTTCCCTCGAGCACGGCCAGACAGACCTTGCGGGCAACCATATGCTTTTGCCCGGTCGCAACCGGCCAGCGGTTCAGCAGGACGTCTGCAGCCTGAGCGACCCGCTCCACGTTGAAGATCGAGTTTCGCGATCGGCCGAGCGCAATCCTGACCGGCTCATCGAAACGCTGATCTTGCACGATGCCACTCCCCAAAGTCGGCATTCATCGATTCGCGGCCTTCAACCCCGAGCAATGTGATAGGTTCCGCGCTAAAGGTGCAAGATGTCCGATTCCAGTGGCCAGAAAAATCCCAGGCTGATCGTCGTGGTCGCCTTCGATCGCGGTGAGGATGGCGAGCTGTTCCCAGCCTTTGGACCCGCCGACCAGCAAAGCGAAGACCGCGCTATACGCACCGCCAAGGCTCTGGCGGCAAAGCATGCCGGCGTCATCGCCTGGAGCCGTGAGGCCGATCCGACGCTAGGCGAATACGGCCCGCCGAACACGCTCTTCGTCAGCGGCGACGTACCTGACATGGAGTAATCTGGCGTCAGGATCCGGCCTGCGCTCAATGCCGCAGCCAGAACGGAGACTTCTCAGAAAACACCCGCCTTTCCTTGAAGCTTGATGCAAGCCGGTTCCCTCGCCCATCAAGCAAAAGCCCGCCACGGTGAACCGGAGCGGGCCTTGGAGGAGGATAAGGGGTGGGACCCTCTCCTCTTGTTTCCACGGGGGGGTGTGGACCGCAATGACCATACGAAAGTTTTGCAGAGTGCAAGATCACAAGCCGGCTTGCCTGCATCACAATCCGGTGCGCGCCGACATTGGGGGCGCTCACGAGATTGCGATCTGTCGGCGACAACCGGGCGGGCCTGGCTAGATGCGCCCGAGCACGACAAGCACGATGACGATGAGCAGCACGAGCCCGAGGCCGCCGCCGCCATAGTAGCCGGCGCCATAAAAAGGACCTCCGCCGAGGCCGCTGAAGCCGCCAAGCAGGGCAAGGATAAGAATGATGATCAGTATGGTTCCAAGGCTCATGGCTTTCAGCTCCCGTTAGCGCTGACGCATTGGGTCGAACATCGCGGCCGCGATGTTCGAGGACGAGAACGTTCCCAAGGCTCTACCGTTCCGTGCGATCGTGGCAACGGAAACGGCCATCCAACGTGATGGAAGCCAGAACTTTGATACCGGCACGCCAATGAACGCGGAAAGCCCGCCAGTGTGGCGGGCCTTCCGACCAGCCGGAGGCCAGGAACATGCGGCCGGGCCTCAGGGCCGGTTCGGCACCTCCAGTCCCGGCACCTCCAGCATCAGCGGCGCGCGATCAGGAGGCAGAGTTGCCGGAGGTCGCGGTCGTAAGCGCCTTCGCTGCCGAGCACGTCGACGCAGCGCTTCTTCATTCGCGCCACGTTGCTATCCGACATCTGGGCCACGACACCCGGCAGGCTCGGCCTGCTGGGGTTTGACGGATTGGACGGATTGCTCGGGTTCGACGGATTGGACGGATTGATGCCGCCCCCAATACCCACGCCGACACCGACACCGACGCCGACGCCGCTCGTTCCGCCCACATTGGCGCCGAGTCCGGCAGCAATGCCGCCAGATCCGCCAACATTGGCGCCCGCGCCGGCATTGCTGCCGGACTCGGCGCCAATGTGGGC
>NZ_RZPH01000196.1:0-7334 GCF_004022825.1 Mesorhizobium sp. M7A.F.Ca.CA.004.04.2.1 | reverse complement strand
GGCATGATGATGGCTGGGTGGGCGCTGGTGCTGATGGTTGGCGTGCCGCTGGCGCGCCAATTGTGGTTTCTGTTCACGAGCCCATCCCTGAGAAAAACGAGGGGGAGGGCCTTCGCCGTCGTTGCAGCCAGCCTCGCACTGGTAGCCTCGCCGTTCTTTGTCATCCCGCTGCCTTACGCGACCGCCGCGCAAGGCGTCGTATGGCTGCCGGGCGACGGAGTCGTCAATGCCGGTGTCGATGGCGTGGTGGCGGAAATTGTCGCGACGCCCGGCGCCAGGATCGAGCGAGGCGACCCGATCCTGCGGCTGGAAGACCCGTTGCTGGAAGCGCGGACCGTCCTCTTGGATTTGAGGGTTGGGGAGCTTGAGCGCCGCCTCGAAAAACTCGATGTCTCGGAAAAGGTCAACGCCAAAGTGGTGGCCGAAGAACTCAGGCTGGCACGCGCCGACCTTGTCATCGCACGCGACCGTGCCGAAGCGCTGACGGTACGGGCGCAGGCAAGCGGAACTCTGATCGTTCCTTCGGCAAATGATCTCGAGGGCAAGTTCGTGCGCCGTGGCGAGACGCTGGCCTATGTGACGCGGTTCGACCAGCCGACACTGCGCGCCGTGATCCCGGAGCGACGCCGACCACCATCACCGCCACCATGGTCAGGTCGATGCCGCGCCCGACGACGATGAACCCCATGCCGACGGCCAGCGTGCCGAGGATCGAGACATTCTTGAGAATGGCAAGGATGTTGCCCTGGCTCAGGAAATTGTTGAGCGTCGCCGAGAACACCAGGAACAGGACGGCCGAGATCGCGCCGACGACGAGTTCCTGGGACATTTTGATGCCCAAGCGCGCGGTGTCGGATTTGCCCGAACCAGCCAAGTCAGACCCTCCCTCGCTGCCGGTTTGAACCAGCGGCGTGCCAAAGCGGCCTTGCCCAGGGGCTTTGCCGCGACGACGTTTCCTCCACAGCCCTAAGCCGGCTGCTTGCGTAAAGACCATCGCGACTCAGGGCGGCAGGGGCAATTTCGATTTTCTGATGCGCTGTGCAGTTCGTCAGTGTGGAGAAAGAGGATGAGGAGTCGTCGGTTGTGTCCTCTGCCGGATTCACCTGCCGCAAAGCTCAGCCCGATGCCGGTAGCGTGCCGCGATCCCGTGACGGTACTTTCTTGAGTGACGGGAGTGTCTGGCCCGGCAGTCAAGCGGCTCTGCTTCCCCAGGTTCCGTCCTATAGGCCGTTTCCCTCGATCATCGCCATCAGGCAATCGCCAGATTGTGTGCCGCTGATGCCCAGATCACGCGCGCTGTTCATGTGGTTTCGGTCATTCAGGCGGAGGTCGCAGACAAGGTGCCCCTGCGCGCGCAAGCGCTTTCCGAAGTCGGCGGCCTGCTGGTGAAAAGGTGACGTTTCCTGATCTCCCACGAGAATGGTCGCTGCCGTCTCCGGGTCATGCCACCGCGTCATTGGGGTGAAGGCAGCTGCCTCCTCATCGGTGATTCCGATTAGCGGCTGAAGGAAGGACGTCTGAAGGGGCTTGAGGTCGTAAAGGCCGCCTAGCAGCAGCGCCGCACGTATGCGCGATGGCATTGGCGTCTTTTCGAACAGGAATGTGGCCAGGTGTGCGCCCGCCGAATGACCACTTACGCTTAGCCGGGCAGGGTCACCGCCATGGGCGGCTATATTGTCCAGCACCCATTGTTTGGCACGTCGGACCTGGTCGACGATTGCCGCCATCCTGACTTCGGGCATCAGCGCATAGTCGACGATGACCGCGATCGCCCCAGCTTTGGTGACTGTGTTCGCTACATAAGAATAGTCGCTCCTGGAGAACATGCGCCAGTAGCCGCCATGGATGAAGATGTGCACGGGAAGATCCCTGCGCGCGCCGGGCGGAAAGAAGAGGTCCAACCTTTCGGCCTTGCCCTCGCCATAGGCGATATCAGCCGACATCGGCAGGGTCGCCCGGGTTTCGGCGCTGCGGCTTACTATGTCGGCCACGATATCGTCAAAGTCGGCCACATGGTCGCGCGTGCGGAAAGGGTCGTTTGACATGACTGCCGGTTCAGAAGGTGACGGCAATATATTTAGCCTCCATGAACTCGGCGATGCCGTGGTGCTGGCCGCCTTCGCGGCCAAGGCCGCTCTGCTTGACGCCTCCGAATGGTGCGGCCGGATCCGACATCAGTCCTCGGTTGAGACCGATCATGCCGGCCTCGATCCCGGACGCCACCCGCATGCCGCGTCCAATATCGCGTGTGTATATATAAGCGGCCAGGCCATATTCCGTGTTGTTAGCATGTGCGATCGCCTCGGCCTCGGTGTCGAAGCGTGTGATGGGTGCCACCGGGCCGAAAATCTCCTCGTGCGCCATCTCCGCATCGGGCGGCACATCGGACAGCACTGTGGGCGGATAGAAGAACCCTTCTTCCTCCGAAATCGCCCCGCCGCAAAGCACCTTGGCCCCCCGGCCCACGGCGTCCTTGACCAGGCGGTCGATCTTGTCGACAGCCTTTCTGGTGATCATCGGCCCGCATTCTGTGTCTGCATTCGGTCCCGCTCCCACCTTAAGTGCCGCCATACGCTTGCGGAGCCCGTCGGCAAAAGCATCATAAATTCCCGATTGTACATAGAGGCGATTGGCGGCGGTGCAGGCTTCGCCGGCGTTGCGCATTTTGGCGATCATCGCGCCGTCGAGGGCGGCGTCGAGTTCGGCATCGTCGAAGACGACAAACGGGGCATTGCCGCCGAGTTCCATCGAACACGAAATGACATGCTTTGAAGCCTCGCCGAGCAAGGTTCGGCCGACACCCGTCGACCCCGTGAAGGACAGCTTCCTGACGCGCGGATCGGCGAGCATGGCCGAAGTAAGCGGCCCGGGACTGGTCGTGGTCAGCACGTTGACGACACCGGCAGGCACGCCGGCTTCGCTGTAGAGTGCCGCCAGCGCATAGGCCGTCAGCGGTGTTTCACTTGCCGGCTTCAGGACGACAGTGCAGCCTGCCGCCAGCGCCGGCGCGATCTTGCGGGTCGCCATAGCGGCCGGAAAATTCCACGGTGTGATCAGCACGCAAATTCCGATCGGCTCATAATCGACCACGATGCGATTGCTGCCGGAGGGCGCGGTGCCGAACTCACCGGTGATGCGGACCGCTTCCTCAGCATTCCAACGGAAGAACTCGGCGGCGTACGCCACTTCGCCGCGCGCGTCGCGCAACGCCTTGCCGTTCTCCAGCGAGATCAGCATGGCAAGCGTTTCCGAGCGTTCGACCATCAGTTCGAAACAACGCCTGAGGATTTCCGAGCGTTTGCGCGGCGCCGTCTCCCGCCATCCTTTGGCCGCCTTGGCCGCCGCCTCGACGGCGGCGGTGGCGTCCTCGACCGTCGCATCGGGAACTGCCGCGATCACCGCCCCGGAGGAGGGATCGACGACATCGATGAGCCGACCGTCGGAGGACGGCCGCCAAGTGCCGTCGATGTAAAGTCCGTGCGAAAAACCGCGCACGTCATAGCCATCCTGGTCGAGTTGCTGAGCCTTCAAATTCATCGCTTTGTTCCGTTTTTCACATAACGCAGGCGGCGAGGTCGCCGTCATGGGCAGCCTGGACGAGGCGTCGCATCGTGCCGAGATCGAAGGCACGCGGATTGTTCTTGATCAGGCGGTCGATGCCGAGCGCTTGCTCGGCTGTCCAGTCAAGCTTATCGGCGGGGAGGCCTAAATCCGCCAGTGTCGGCGTAATACCGATCGCCGCGAACAATCGCCTGATCTCCTCGATTGTGGCGGCTGCCATCTCGGCGGCGGTTCTGGCCTTGGTCTCCAAGCCAAGTGCCGCGCCGATCTCTGCCATCTCGTGAGCGGCGACGCGGCTGTTATAGGTCATCACGTAAGGCATCATTGTCGCCACGCCCAAACCATGGGCGGTGTGGGTGAGGGCGCCTGCCGGGTATTGCACGGCATGCGCCGCCGCCGTGCCGGCGGTGCCGAATGCGCAGCCCGCCGCGAGCGCGCCCATCATGACATCGGCGCGCGCGTCGGCATCGGTGCCGTCGCTGCAGGCTTTCTCCAGGCTCCGACCAAGCAGTTTTATGGCGAGCAACGCGAAATGGTCGGTCAGCGCAGTCTTGCCGATGAAGACATGCTGTTGCGGCAGATTGGGGTCTTCACCGCGCCGCATGGCGGTGAAGGCCTCGATCGCATGGGTCAGCGCGTCAGCGCCGGCGATCGCGGTCAGGCCAGGCGGACAGGTCATTGTCAACTCGGGATCGCACAGAGCGACGGCGGCGATAAGGTGAGGGCTCGATATGCCCACCTTGAGCGTCCGGTCCGGGTCGGAAATCACCGCGACCGGCGTCACCTCGGAGCCGGTGCCGGCCGTGGTGGGCACGGCGATCAGCGGCAGTGTCGGACCCGGCACCTTGAACTCCCCGTAATAGTCCTGGAGCTTGCCGCCATGGCTGAGAAGCAGGGTGGTGCATTTGGCGAAATCGAGACAGCTGCCGCCGCCGATGCCGATCACAATGTCCGGTCTGAACCCCTTCGCTTCCTCGACACAGATGCCGACCGTGTCGCGTGGCACGTCGGGCAGAACATGATCATGCACCAGAACCTCGATCGAGGCTGACTGAAGGGACTTGATGATGTCGGCGAATACCATTGTGCCCGCGAAACGCTCATCGGTGCAGACCAGCGCGCGTCGGCCGAACCGGGCGGCGACCGTCGGCAGCACATGGCGCTGCCCTTTCCCGAACAGGATTTCACGCGGCAACCGCAGGGCGGCGAAGAGGGTCATGATCGGTCCTTTGACGGCGGCTGACTGGAAACGGAGGCATTGAACTGGGCTTGGATCGGACGGTCTAAGAGCGTGTCTCTCGCCCCTACAAAATATCCGCTTTAAAATCGTATAGGATATAGGATTGCATCGACGGAACCATCGTGTTAGCAGTCCTCACTGTCAAGAGGCAAAATATGCAGACCGCAAACTTACCCGACCCAAGCGACGCCACCATTGGAGCTGGTCGCATCCAGCGCGCCAACAGTCTCGTCGAAGATGTCTATGAAGCCATCTTCGCGCAGTTGATGGCGCTGAAAATCCCGCCAGGCTCACGCATTACAGTCGATAGCCTGGTCAAGGAATTCAACGTCTCGCACACGCCGATCCGCGAAGCCCTTGGCCGGCTCGAAGGCGAAGGCCTCGTGCTCAAGACGCATTTGATCGGTTATCGTGCCGCACCCCAGATCACCCGGCGCCGTTTCGACGAATTGTACGAAATGCGTCTGCTGCTCGAACCGCACGGCGCCGCGAAGGCCGCCGCAATGATGGACGAGGCCAAGTTCAATGTGTTGCTCGAAGCCGCCGGCGTGATGTCACGCCGCGAAGGCAAGGATGATCGCGTACGCTATTCGAACTTCGCCAGGCAGGATGCGATCTTCCACGACAAGATCTTGGAGTTTTCTCAAAACGAACTCATCCGCGAGACGTTGAGCCACCAGCACACGCACTTCCACATCTTCCGCCTGATGTTTCATGCACGTGTGACCGAAGAGGCACTTGACGAACACGAGGCGATTCTTGCCGCGTTCGGCTCTGCCGATCCCGATGCCGCCGCAAAGGCGATGCGCATCCATATAGAGCACTCGCGCGATCGCCTGCTCCCGGCATTCGATTGAGGTCGGAACGGATGTCCATTGCCGCGAATATCGCCGGGGAGGGCGGGAGCACGTTGTCCAGCAATGCGCATGGTTCGCTCGAACCGGTGCTGCGCGCCCAGCAATTGTCCAAGCAATACGGCCCGGTGACGGTGTTGTCGGACATCACCCTAGACGTCCTGCCCGGTGAGATCCACGCCATCATTGGCGAGAACGGTGCCGGCAAGTCGACGTTGATGCGGCTGCTGTCCGGCTATGTCGAGCCAAGCCACGGCACATTGTCGATGAACGGACATGCGGTGAAATTTGCCAAGCCCAGCCAGGCACAGGATGCCGGTATCGCTTTGGTTCACCAGGAGATCCTGCTCGCCGAGGGGCTCACGGTCACCGACAATCTGTTTCTCGGGCGAGAGCTTTCGCGTGGCCTTGTCGTGGATGACCGCACCATGCGCCGGCTGGCGGCCGAGAAACTGGAGCAGATCGGCTGCGCGGTCTCGCCAAGGGCACTGGTGCGCGACGTCTCGCTGGCAGACCGGCAGATGGTGCAGATCGCTCGCGCTCTGCTTGACGACTATAAATTGGTTATCTTCGACGAGCCGACCGCCGTTCTGACCGGTGGCGAGGTCGAGCGCCTGCTGGAGATCGTCCTGCGACTGAAGGCTCACGGCATCGCCGTGCTGTATATCAGCCACCGGTTGGACGAGGTGCAACGGGTGGCCGACAAGGTGACCGTTCTGCGCGACGGCAAGATGGTCGGCATCTATCCCGGCAAGACGCTGAGCCAGATGGATATGGCGCGGCTGATGGTCGGTCGCGAACTGGCCGCACTCTATCCTGAAAGGACCGCAGCGCCTTCGGATGTACCGATGCTGAGCGTGAGGAACGCCTCCGTTCCCGGCTATGCGGAGGACGTGTCGTTCACGGTCCACAAAGGCGAGATCCTCGGGTTCGCCGGCATGGTCGGCGCTGGCCGAACCGAACTCTTCGAGGGCATTATCGGCCTGCGCCCGGCGGCCGCCAAGGTCGAACTTGAGGGCAAGTCGATCCATTTCCAATCGCCGCGCGCGGCGATCGACGCCGGCGTCGGTTACCTGACCGAGGATCGCAAGGGCAAGGGACTGCTGCTGCAGGAGCGCTTGGCGCCTAACCTGACGCTGTCGGCGCTCGGTGTGTTCCATCCCGGCCTCTCGATGGGTCGGCGCCGCGAAGCGGAGGCCCTGGAACAGGCCGTGGAGGCATATGACATCAGGCTGAAGAGCCTCGGCGCCAAAGCGGGCCAGCTTTCCGGGGGCAATCAGCAGAAGCTGCTGCTGGCGAAGGTGCTGCTGACCGATCCTTCGGTGGTCATTATCGACGAGCCCACGCGTGGCATCGACATCGCCAACAAGGCGCAGATCTATGCCTTCATCCAGGAGCTTGTGGCGAAGGGCAAGGCCTGCATCGTCATCTCTTCGGAGATGCAGGAATTGATCGGCATCTGCGACCGCATCCTGGTGATGCGCGAAGGCCGCATCACCGGCGAGGTCAGCGGCGCCGAAATGACCGAAAGCAACGTGGCGGTACTGGCGACCAGTGGCCCCAAGCCAGGGCCAAAAGCCAAGGGAGGCACAGAATGGCTGTCATGACCGAATCCGCACCCGGGCGTCGCGCCCTGGATCTCAATGTCAGTTGGACCGACGTCGGACCCTTCCTTGCGC
>NZ_RZPH01000195.1:0-7383 GCF_004022825.1 Mesorhizobium sp. M7A.F.Ca.CA.004.04.2.1 | reverse complement strand
CTCGATGAGCGCCATCGCCTGCCGCGTCGCCGTGGTGCCCGGCCGCAACGCCATCGGCATCGAACTGCCGAACGCCAAGCGCGAAACCGTATATCTGCGCGAGATTCTGGCCAGCCGTGACTTCGAGACGACGAAGGCCAAGCTGGCGCTGGCGCTGGGCAAGACCATCAATGGCGAGGCGGTCATCGTCGACATCGCCAAGATGCCGCACGTGCTTGTCGCCGGCACCACCGGCTCGGGCAAGTCGGTCGCCATCAACACCATGATCCTGTCGCTGCTCTACCGGCTGAAGCCGGAAGAATGTCGGCTGATCATGATCGATCCGAAAATGTTGGAACTCTCGGTCTATGACGGCATCCCGCATCTGCTCACGCCCGTCGTCACCGATCCGAAGAAGGCCGTGGTGGCGCTGAAATGGACCGTGCGCGAGATGGAGGATCGCTACCGCAAGATGTCCAAGGTCGGCGTGCGCAACATCGACGGCTTCAACGCCCGCGTCAGCCAGGCGGACAAGAAGGGCGAGAAGATCTCGCGCACCGTGCAGACCGGCTTCGACCGCCAGACCGGCGAGGCGATCTACGAGACCGAGAACCTCGATCTCGAGCCGATGCCCTATATCGTCGTCATCATCGACGAGATGGCCGACCTGATGATGGTCGCCGGCAAGGACATCGAAGGTGCCGTGCAGCGCCTGGCGCAGATGGCGCGCGCCGCCGGCATCCATGTCATCATGGCAACGCAGCGGCCGTCGGTCGACGTCATCACCGGCACCATCAAAGCCAATTTCCCGACCCGCATCTCCTTCCAGGTGACGTCGAAGATCGACAGCCGCACCATTCTGGGCGAGCAGGGCGCCGAGCAGCTGCTCGGCATGGGCGACATGCTCTACATGGCCGGCGGCGGCCGCATCCAGCGCGTGCACGGCCCGTTCGTCGCTGACGAAGAGGTCGAGAAGATCGTTGCGCATCTGAAGCTGCAGGGCGTGCCGGAATATCTCGACGCCATCACCGAGGATGATGGCGAGGACGACGACGAGCCGTCGGGCAAGGGTGGGTCCGGTGGCGGCAACAGCAATTTCGAGGATTCCGACGATCCCTACGATCAGGCGGTCTCCGTGGTGCTGCGCGATGGCAAGGCCTCGACCAGCTATATCCAGCGCCGGCTGGGCATCGGCTATAACCGCGCCGCCTCGATCATCGAGAAGATGGAAAAGGAAGGTATCGTCGGCCCGGCCAACCATGCCGGCAAGCGCGAGATCCTGGTGCCGACCGAAGAGGACAAGTTCTGACCACAAAGCCTGACCCTTGTGACATCCCGGTCCGGCAACCTTGAACCTTTCAAGGCGTTGAAGCGACCAAGGGACGTCTGACCCGCCAAATTTCAGCCTAACTGGGGGTCCAAGCACAGAACAACTCAGGAATCAGATGAGAGTGACCGACATGAAAAACGATCTTTCAGCGCTCAGCACATTTGCTCCATCCCGGCGTCAGTTGCTGGGCCTCGGCCTGGCGTTTGCGGGGGCGGCAGCCTTCAACGCGGTGCCCGGCTTCCAGGTGCTGGCTTCGGCGCAGGCGGCTGTGCCGACCGCTGCGCAGAAGATCGCCGACCACTTTTCCTCGGTCAAATCGATGAGCGGCGAATTCGTGCAGTTCGGCCCCAAGGGCGAGCAGACCGGCGGCAAGTTCTTCCTCGAACGGCCAGGCAAGATCCGCTTCAACTACGACGGCTCTTCAAACTTCCGGGTGATTTCAGACGGCCAGTCGGTGGTCATCCTGAACAAGAGGCTCAACACGTCCGATCTCTATCCGCTGTCGAAGACACCCTTGAAGCTGCTGCTCGACAACAGGATCGATCTCTCCGGCGACCGCGTCAAAAGCGTCAAGCAGGAGGATGACCTCACCACCATCCAGCTCGCCGACAAATCGGTGTTCGGCAATTCGAAGATCACCATGATGTTCGATCCGAAAACCTTCGACTTGCGGCAGTGGACGATCACCGACGCGCAGGGCAAGGACACGACGGTGATGATCTTCAACACCAAGGAAGGCGTCAGCTTCGCCCCTGATACTTTCGCCATCGACTACACGGCGAACCGCGAACTCAACACCAACAAGGCGCGCTAGGCCAATCGCACCAATAGCTGTGGAAAGCGCCGGGTCACGCCTCAGCGGGCGTGGCCCGGCTTGTCTTTGCGGCTTGCGGCTGGCAGTTTCCCGGACTGACTCCGTCGAAAGGCGTCTTCCCCGCCGGGGCCCATCGGTTCTGGCCGGTCGCACGCTGTCCTGGATTGCCAATGCCCTTCTCTATCGCCACCTGGAACATCAACTCCGTTCGCCTGCGCATGCCGATCGTCGAGCGCCTGCTCGTCGAGCATGCGCCCGACGTGCTGTGCCTGCAGGAAACCAAGGTTCCCGACGAACTGTTTCCCGAAAAGGCTTTTCGCAAGCTCGGCTACGAGCACATCGCTTTCCATGGGCAGAAGGGCTACCACGGCGTCGCGACGGTGGCGCGGCGACCGATCGAGGTGGTCGAAAAGCGACGCTTTTGCGAGATAGAGGACAGCCGGCACCTCTCGGTGACGGTGCGGGCCGGCGGCAAGGCGATCCTGCTCCACAATTTCTACGTTCCGGCGGGCGGCGACGAACCGGATCCCGTCATCAACAGGAAGTTCAAGCACAAGCTCGACTTCGTCGCCGAGATGAATGCCATCCGGGCAGAACATGACGAGGTGTCCGGCTCGGTGCTGGTCGGCGACCTCAACATCGCCCCGCTCGAACATGACGTCTGGTCGCACAAGCAATTGCTCAACGTGGTCAGCCACACGCCGATCGAGACGGAAAATTTCGAGGCGATGCGCCGCGCCGGCGACTGGGTCGACCTGATGCGGCTCAACGTGCCGCATGAGCAGAAGCTCTACACCTGGTGGAGCTATCGCGCGCAGGATTGGGAGCTGTCCAATCGCGGCCGTCGTCTCGACCACGTCTGGTCGTCGCCAAACCTGGTGCCCAGCTTTTCCGGCTACGAGATCCTGCGTCCGGCGCGCGGCTGGGAGCGCCCGTCGGACCATGTGCCTGTCATCGCGCGGTTCGATCTGGACTAGAGCAATTCTAGGAAAAGTGTGAAGCGGTTTTCCGTCTAGAATTGCGTCAAAACAAAGAGTTAGAGCAGCTCGCCGTTTCCGTGAAACGGTGAAATGCTCTAGTCTGGTCGAAAATGCCCGCGTGCGGCAGTCAGTCGGCAGAGGTGGAGTCGGCTGGATCCACCCACGGACGGCCCAATCGTGTCACCATCGCCGCGTACCCAACGGCACCTGCCGCCCAAAGGAAGATGCCAAGCTCTTTGACGACGTCTTCGGCGATGGCGGCCGCAGAACCAGGGGTAGGAAACAGATCTCCGATCTGGTCGATGGATGCCGACAGCGCGAGCAGGAAGCCTGCGGCCACAAAGACGATCGTGCCGTCGAATGTCTTCCGTCGCAGCCGAAAGAACCAGAACAGCCCGGCGGCGGCGTAGACAATCATCGCAACGATCTCTGGTATCGCAACCATGGGGAGCACGTCCTCATGGATCAATAACAGGTCATCGAGCCCCAGGAACAGGGTAAGGCCGCCGAGAAACGTGCAATCCCATCGGTGCGTGAGCAGGCCAGCAAACAGGGTCACCGCGCCGGAGCCGATCCACAGTGAAGCACCCAGGGACGAAATCCACCCTGTATAGAAGCCGACTTCGGCGACCGCAGATGGATCTCGATAAAAGATCCACGCGTCCAGACCACGAATCTGCGCAACGAACAGAGCGGCTAAGAGCATCGCGACGTTAATCGCCGTCGCCGTCAGTATGACCAAGCGCCAGGCTATCGTCCATTCGCCGCCATGCTTTGTGTTCAGCGCGTTGTTCTCTGGCATTTGCTATTCTCATTGAGGACTGAGAGGAACTCCATTGGAACCAAAATGCGACAGCCGCCAGATCTGCCGCCGAGAACTCCGCCTGCATTGTGCCGGTGGTCACCATGGTTGCAGCGCTTCGCTCCACCGAACCCATTGTACCATGGCGCCGATGTTCAGGTGAGGCTGGCCTGCAAATGGCCGACCTGAATCTCAACGCGCTTCGAAGCGCGACCAAATGAATTCAAGTTCAAACGGCGCGCTTCAAGTCTTCATGCATGTCGTTGTCGCGAAATTGCTGGGCTGACAGTTTGCGAGATCCGGCAGATGGGGATGGTCGCGGCGGCGCGTCGCCAGCATGCGTTGCGCCGCTTCGATGATTGTCGGCGCAGGCACATTGGCGACCAGACCGGTCGGACTGGCATGGCGGGATTCGATCACGTCCACGCAGTTCGAAAGCGGCCTCCAACGGGCCATGTTGGCGCCGCCACTGAGGATAACCATCGGCGTCATCACGGTTGCCATGAGATGTGCGGTACCGCCTTCGGCGCCGATGTAAAGATCGGCAAACTCGCCGAGCGCCAGCAAGATGTCACCGATATCGACACCTTCGATCGCGGCGGAATCGACAAGCCGCAGCTTCGGTACGCGCTGAGCCAGTTCAGCCATATCGGGACCATCGCCTGGGGTTTTCACATAGAGAAGGTTCGCCCCGTCGGCGATCAGGCTGTCGGCGATCGCGGCAACCTGATCCGCCGACATGCGCTTGCTGGCGCTGCCGTGCGCAGCGATAATGATCAACGGAGCATGCTTGCCGTCCGCAAGGCTCCTGGCCGCCGCTCGCGCGGCCGGGCCCGGCTCTAGCCGATGATCGAAAGGCAGCCGCTTGCCGGCAAGGCGTTCGATGAGGCGGTGGTAGCGCCAGGCATTGTGCCCGGGTCGTGCTTCAGGCCTTTGGCCCAGGCGCCAGGAAAGGGCGAAAGCCGGAAAGTTTGCCTCATAGGCGATGCCGCGGCCGAGCAGTGATGCCGAGGCTTGAAGCAGCCAACGCGCCGAGATGCGGAAATCGACAACGGCCAATCGCCCCTTGCCCTTGCGGTGATCGGCGACCAGGCGCGCCAGCGGCGTGCGCACATTGATCGCATCGACCAAATGGCCGGCATGGCGATTGAGGCTATGTTCAAGGGACGACGACCGGGTGGTTCCGTAGACGATGAAACTATCGGGGAATGCCGTTCTGGCGGCGCGCAAAGCCGGAATCCGGATCAATCCGTCGCCGAACGCGTCATTGCGGGAATACAAGATAATCGTCTCGTACCGCCCTGACGGCATGGCTCGCTCCCCCCAGGAGCCTGGTGATGGCGCCTGCTGTGCCGGCCGCCTTCGGGGTGCTTTAGGATTTCACCTCGGGCCTGTCAACGGACGCTGCCGCGCTTCCGCCTTTGGCCGCGAAACAACAGCTTCGCAGGCGGGCAGCCTTCAGCCGGAGAAGCGCGGGGCCAGTTCCTCGATGCGGCGGATCATCGCCTGAAATTCCTCCGAGATGCGCTGGTGGAGCTTGACCGCGATCTCGGGATATTCCTCCAGGATGCGGCGGAACATCTTGCGGCTGAGCCGCATCACTTCCGAATCGATCTCGGCCGAGGCGCTGGTCAACCGGTTGGTGTCGGCGATCAACGCCAGTTCGCTCAGGATTGTGCCGGGGCCTGCCGTGCCAATCGGGATGCGTTCACCACCCTGCTCCCGGTAGAGCACGATGCGCCCACTGACGACGATATAGGCGGAATCGGCCTCGTCGTCCTCGCGATAAAGCTTGTGGTTGGCAATCAGCCTGGTGTTCTCGGCGCCAAAGGCGAGCAGGCGCAATTGTTCCTGCGTGAAGCCCTCGAAGAGCCTCACGGCGGACAGGACGCGGATGTCGTCATCCAGCGCCATCTAGCTATGTCCCCGAACCGACAGTCCGACTCCTCCTCTGCGAGTTCGATCCAAACCACCCTCCAACTGGATCGTACCCGAAAGCGGCCCCGCCCGACCGCTCATTGGATAATGAAATGTTTAAGGAACCAGCTTGTAGCCGCCGCTTTCTGTCACAAGAATTTCCGCATTGGAAGGATCGCGCTCGATCTTCTGGCGCAGCCGGTAGACATGGGTTTCCAGCGTGTGCGTGGTGACACCGGAATTGTAGCCCCATACTTCCTCGAGCAGCACGTCGCGCGTCACCACCTTCTGGTCGGCGCGATAAAGATATTTGATGATCGAGGCTTCCTTCTCCGTCAGCCGCACCTTGCCGCCGCGCGGGTCGAGCAGCAGTTTCTGGCTGGGCTTGAAAGTATAAGGCCCGACCGAGAAGGTGGCGTCCTCGCTCTGCTCATGCTGGCGCAGCTGCGCCCGAATGCGTGCCAGCAGCACGGCAAAGCGGAACGGCTTCGTCACATAGTCGTTGGCGCCGGCCTCGAGACCAAGAATCGTATCCGAATCGGTGTCGTGGCCGGTCAGCATGATGATGGGCGCCTTGTAGCCGCCCTTGCGCAGGATCTTCACCGCTTCGCGGCCATCCATGTCGGGCAGTCCGACGTCCATGATGAGCAGATCAATGAGGCCGCCGCGCGCTGCGGCGACACCTTTTGCCGCAGTCGATTCCTGCAGCACGTCGAATTCCTCGTAAAGGGATAATTGCTCGACCAGTGTGCCGCGCAGGTCATCATCATCGTCGACGATCAGTATGGTGCGTGAAGTCATGGATCAATCCGTTGTTTTGAAAAGAAAATTCAGTTGACCGCTGCCTGTTTATGCGGAAGCTGACCGGCGCAACAGCCGTTCACAGTGATTTGTTCCGTGGCACGATCATACAAGAAAAAACACGATCGCAATGCAGCCGGCGCAATTTTGCGAAAAGGGCTGCGTGTGCTGACCGTGCGGGCGAGGCCTGGGCATCCAAGCCAGGGCCTGTTGCAGGCCGGGAAAACGGTGTTTGCCTGTGCGTTGGGGCGCGGTGGCATCTCGGCCGGCAAGCGCGAAGGCGATGGCGCCACGCCGCTGGCCGCGATGCGGATATTGTCGGGGTATTTCCGGGGAGATCAGTTCTCCAGCGGCCGCAGGACCCGTCTGGCGATGACGCCGATCGGGCCCGATCTGGGCTGGTGCGAAGTGCCCGAAGACCGCAACTACAACAGGCCGGTCAAGATACCCTATGGCGCCAGCCACGAACGCATGCGGCGCGACGACCGGCTCTACGACGCCTGCCTTGTGCTCGACTGGAACCTGTCGCCGCGCCGGCGCGGGCGCGGCAGCGCCATCTTCTTCCATCTGGCGCGCCCCGGCTTCACGCCGACGCAAGGCTGTGTGGCTGTCACGGCGCAAACCATGGCGCGGCTGCTGCCACTGCTGTCGGACCGGACGGTGGTGAGGGTGGTGAGATAGTAGGGCAGTAGGCAGTAGGCAGTAGGCAGTAGGCAGTAGGCAGTAGGCAGTAGGCAGTAGGCAGTAGGCTACCTGTCGG
>NZ_RZPH01000194.1:0-7388 GCF_004022825.1 Mesorhizobium sp. M7A.F.Ca.CA.004.04.2.1 | reverse complement strand
GGTGCCCATCATGCCGGACAGGCCAAGGCCGAGCAGCGTCAGCGACAGGCCGGTCGCCACCTGGTTGGTGGCCAGCGACAGCGTCATGACGGCAAACAGCAGCGAGAACACCGCGCCCATGGCGATTGCCGCCAAAAGGCCGATCCAGGGCGAGCCGGTGAGATAGGTCGCGCCGAATCCGCCGACAGCGCCCATGATCATCATGCCCTCGACGCCGAGATTGAGCACGCCGGAGCGCTCGACCACCAGTTCGCCGATTGCCGCGATCAACAGGGGCGTTGCCGCCGTGGCGATGGTCAGAAGGATGTTTACGGTGATGTCCATCAACGGGCTTCCTTCAACTTTGGCGCGGCTTCGAGTTTCGCGGCACCTTCCGGCTTGGTCAGCGCCAGGCCGACCAGGCGAATGCGGTAGTGGATGAGCGTGTCGCAGCCGAGCACGAAGAACAGCAGCATGCCCTGGAACACCCGCGCCACCTTGTCGGAGATGCCGAGCGCGCTCTGCACCGCTTCGCCGCCGAGATAGGTCAGCGCCAGCACCAGACCGGCGGCAACGATGCCGAGCGGGTTGAGGCGGCCAAGGAAAGCCACGATGATGGCGGTGAAGCCATAGCCGGGCGAAATGACAGGCTGCAGTTGCCCGATAGCGCCCGAGACCTCGGAGATGCCGGCGAGACCCGCCAGAGCGCCTGACAGCAGGAAAGCAAAAAAGACCATGCGGTTGAGGCCGAAGCCGGCGAAGCGCCCTGCCCGCGGGCTTGAGCCCAGCACGCGCACCTCAAAACCTTTCAGCATGCGGCTCATCAGGATCCAGACCAGCACCGCGGCGACCAATGCGAAGACAAAACCCCAGTTTGCCCGTCCGGCATCCGGCATCAGCTCCGGCAACACGGCCGAATCGTTGAACTGGATGGTCTGCGGGAAACCATGGCCCTGCGGATCGCGCCAGGGTCCGCGCACCAGCCAATCAAGGAAGAGCTGCGCGACGTAGACCAGCATCAGGCTGGTCAGGATTTCGTTGGTGCCGAAGCGAGTCTTGAGCAGAGCCGGGATCGCGGCATAGGCCGCGCCGCCGACCATGCCGAGCAACAGCATCAGCGGCAGCACCAGCGGACCTTCGAACTGCGGAAACAGCACGGGAATCATCGAACCGGCAATGCCGCCGAGGATGAACTGGCCTTCGGCGCCGATGTTCCAGATGTTGGCCTTGTAGCAGACCGACAGGCCGACGGCGATCAGGATGAGCGGCGCTGCCTTGATCGCCAGCTCATGTAGCTGCCAGACCTGGCTGATCGGCTCGATAAAATAGATATTGAACGCGGTCAGCGGATTGACGCCGAGCAGCGCGAACATGACGGCGCCGGCAATGATGGTCAGCGCGAAGGCGATGAACGGCGACAGGGCCGAAAACAGCATGGAACGCTGCGGGCGTTTGACGAGTTCGAGGCGCATCATGCCGTCTCCAGCGAGTGTTCGGCGTGGCCTGGTTCGGCGCCGCCCATCAGCAAACCTACCTTTTCGAAGGTTGCCTCGGCGATCGGCATAGGTTTCGACAGCTCGCCATTGTGCATGACCGCGATCGCATCCGATATCTCGAACAGCTCGTCGAGATCCTGGCTGATCACCAGCACCGCCGATCCGCTGCGCGACAACTCGATCAAGGCCTGGCGGATATGAGCGGCAGCGCCCGCATCCACGCCCCAGGTCGGCTGGTTCACCACCATGACGCTTGGCCGGCGGTCGAGTTCACGGCCGACGATGAATTTCTGCAGATTGCCGCCCGAAAGGGCCGCGGCCTCCGGATCCGGCGCACTCTTGCGTACATCCATCGCCTCGATGATGCGTTGGGACGCGGCTTGGATGGCACCGCTCTTCACCATCCCGCCGGAACCGACGAACGCCTTGCCGTCGGTGGCATGGCGCGACAGCAGCAGGTTTTCGGAAAGCTTCATGCGCGGTGCCGCACCGTGGCCGAGGCGCTCCTCCGGCACGAAGGCAGCGCCCAGCAGTCGGCGCCCGGTGATGGTGAGGCCGCCTGCGTCCTTACCGCGAATGCGCACCGAGGATGCATCCTGCTGCGGCACTTCGCCTGAGACGGATTCGAAGAACTCGCCCTGGCCGTTGCCGGCGACGCCAGCGATGCCGATCACCTCGCCCGCCCGGACGTTCAGGTTGATGCCCTTGAGCGGGATCGAGAACGGTGTTGCCGGCTTGCGGCTGAGGTTGCGAATCTCGAGCAGCGGCTGCGCCGTGGCGATCCCCTCGACCGGCGCGCGCACCACGGCCTGCACCTCGTTGCCGACCATCATGCGGGCCAGCGAAGAGGCGGTTTCCTCGCGCGGGTTGCAATGGCCGACGACCTTGCCGTGACGCAGCACGGTGGCGCGGTCGCAGATGCGTTTGACCTCTTCGAGCCGGTGCGAAATGTAGAGGATGGATTTGCCTTCCGAACGCAGGCGCTCCAGCGTCTCGAACAGCTTGTCGGCTTCCTGCGGCGTCAGCACCGAGGTCGGCTCGTCCAGGATGATGAGCTGAGGCGTTTGCAACAGGCAACGGATGATTTCGATGCGTTGGCGTTCGCCTACCGACAGGTCGCCGACCAGCGATTCAGGATCGAGCGGCAGGCCGTAGCTGAAGGAAAGCGCCCTCGCCTTCGCAGCGATGCTGTTGATCGGCGAGCCGTCGTCCAGCGACAGGGCAATGTTTTCGGCCGCGGTCAGCGCCTCGAACAGCGAGAAGTGCTGGAACACCATACCGATACCGAGTTTTTTCGCGACGCCGGGGCTGGAAATCCTGACGGCCTGCCCGTTCCAGAAGATCTCGCCGGCATTGGGCTCCAGCGAACCGAACAGCATCTTCACCAGCGTCGACTTGCCGGCGCCGTTTTCGCCAAGCAGGGCGTGGATCTCACCCCTGGCGATGTCGAGATCGATATGATCGCACGCCGTCAGCGTGCCGAATATCTTGGTGAGGCCACGAACCTCAAGCAGGTTCGTGCCGTCGTGATTTGCACTCACAGTGCCTCCCATCTGGTTAGCCAGACATGTTCTGTGTTCCCGCAGGCATGGTAGGCGCGGCCGGCTCTCATCGGAAAGCGGCACACGTCTTGAAAGAGCTTCAAGAATTTCAGCGGAAATTCAAGGGATAGCAAGGCAGAACGAACTAAGGGATGAGAATGGTCGTCCCTGTGGTCCTGCGGCCCTCGAGGTCGGAATGCGCCTTGCCGGCGTCCTTCAGCGCGTAGCGCTGGTTGATCTTGATTTCGACCGCGCCGCTGAGCACGACCTCGAACAGGGCGGCGGCAGAAGCGTCGAGGTCCTCGCGTTTTGCGTTGTAGACGAACAGTGTCGGCCTTGTTGCGAACAGCGACCCCTTCTGTGCCAGCAATGACATGCTGAACGGCGGTATGGGTCCCGATGACTGGCCAAAGCTGACGAACATGCCAAGCGACCGCAGGCAGTCCAGCGAAGCCGGAAATGTGTCGTTGCCGACCGAATCGTAGACAACGTCGCATTTTTTGCCGCCGGTGATGGCGGCGACGCCGGCAACGAAATCCTGTTCCTTGTAGTTGATGACATGGTCGAAACCATGCGCCCTGGCGAGCTCGATCTTGTCGGACGAGCTGGCGGTGCCGATGACGGTGGCGCCGAGATGTTTTGCCCATTGGCCGAGGATCAGCCCGACGCCGCCTGCCGCGGCGTGGAACAGGATCGTGTCGCCGGCCTTCACCTTGAACGTCCGGCGCAGCAGATATTCCGCGGTCATGCCCTTCAGCATCATCGCCGCGGCCTGTTCGTCGCTGATGCCATCCGGAACCTTGACGACGCGGCTGGCATCGATGACGCGCTGTTGCGCGTAAGCGCCCGTCGTCACGGCATAGGCGATGCGATCGCCAGGCTTCAGCCAGTCGACGCCCTGGCCGACCTCCAGCACCACGCCGGCGGCTTCGCTGCCTGGCACGAGCGGGAAGCCGCCAGGCGGCGGGTAGAGGCCAGAGCGATGGTAGACATCGATGAAATTGAGGCCGATCGCGGTGTGCCGGACCAGGATCTGCCCGGATCCCGGCTGGCCGGGGTCAGCGTCCTCATAGGTCAGAACTTCCGGGCCGCCATTGGCGTGAATGCGGATCGCTTTCGACATTGCTAGGCTTCCTGTGGGGCTAGGCTTCCTGTGGGAGCGGCTGATCAAGCCTTTTTGGCACCGAGATTGGGAAAGAACTGCATGATGCCACCGATGCAGGCAAGGTAAAGCCCGGTGATGGTAATGCCGATCTTGGTGAAGGTGCTGACCTGTTCGCCCAGCACGCCGATCTGATCATAGAAGGCAGCGAGTGCCGCCTGGGCCAGGGCAAGCGCGCCGAAAGCGCACCACAAGAGAGTCATCCCAAGGTTGATGCGCCGCAGCCGCACCACCCGCACCGGGTGGATGAAGTTGATCGGCACGAAAGTCAGGACGCCGGCCACCACCACAACCGCGAACGAAACCCATTGTCCGGGCTCGATGACGAACAGGGTGAACACCACCATGTTCCAGACCACGGGGAATCCCTTGAAGAAATTCTCCTTCGTCTTCATGCCGGTGTCGGCATAGTAGATGGCGCTGGACACGACGATGATCGCCGCCGACAGGAAAGACAGGCCCTCGCCCATGAAGCCGCGCTGATAGAGCGCGAAGGCCGGGATCAGCACGTAGGTCACGTAGTCGATGATGTTGTCGAGCAGTTCGCCTGACCATGTCGGCAGGATCTCCTTGACCTCGAGCTTGCGCGCGATCGGTCCATCGATGCCGTCGACGAACAATGCCAGCCCGAGCCACCAGAACATTGCGGTCCAGCGCTCTTCGCTCGCCGCTACCAGCGACAGGAAGGCCAGGAATGACCCCGAGGCGGTCAAGAGGTGGACGGAGAACGCCCGCGCCTGTGGCCAGGTGACCTTCTTCTTCGGCCTGGGAATCCGGTCCGTGATCTTTTTGGCGGCTTTTCGGGCCGTTGTGTTCTTGCTCACGGGCCCCGCCAATCCAGCTTGCAGATTTCGGCCGAACGGCCGGCGAAATTCCAGTTGCGGCCGAAAGCCCGCATCTTGCTCTTGTCAGACCTTGCCACGACAATCTCGGGCGCGATCCAGTATTCCGAATTGCTGATCACCGTATCCTTGTCGCGATCCTTGCCGGGGATGGGTGTCACCGCCCCGTCGATAATCTTCGGTATCTGGAAGATACGCGTCTTGTCACGCGTCTCATAGGTGATCGGCACTTGTTCGACGCCGAGGAATTTGCCGACCAGGATGGAGAGCAGCGATGTGGTTCCGCCTGCCTTGCCCGTGAAGATCTTGGTCAGCGCCTTGACCGCGTAGACCGAGGCTCGGCTGTCGATGAACAGGCCGGCGGTCCAGTTGCCGCGGCTCATGTAGCCGGGGATTTCTATGATCAGCCCGAGATTGAGGCCGGACAGATCGACCTCACCGAAATGGCCTGCATCGATACGAAACCCCGCCCAGGTCTGGCAATAGCCTTCGGTCGGCGGATGATTGCCAAGCGATAGCACGCAGGGGCAAAAAACCGTGCAATTGCAGGAGAGTACGAGCTCTCCCTTCATCGCCCAGCTCTGGTCTGCCATCGATTTTCCCCCACTCATAGCGAGACTACTAGCAGCGCGGCTGCCCAGACAAGCAGTATCGCACCGGCCAGCCGGGTTGGAACCCTGCTGGCTGTTTGTTTTTCGATCAGGGTGAACAGCCCGATCAACGCCATCCAGAAAATGTTCATGACGCCAACGGCGAACATCACCAGCATCAAGGCCCAGCAGCAGCCGAGACACCACAGACCTTGCGCGACACCGAGCCGAAAGATGTTAAGGGGCCTTGCGCTCCAGTTCGAAAACAGGACCGAGAACGGGTTCTTGCATTTCTTCAGGCAAGCTTCCTTGAGGCCGCTGAACTGGTAGAGGCCGGCAATCACGAGAGCGAGCGCACCGGCAAGGCCGACGACCGGATCGAGCATCCCGGCTGACGAGGCGAATGCATGGACGGCCAAGGTCAGCGCCGCGAACATCATTGAAGCGGCGAGCCAGACGCTTAGGTAACCGGCGACCAGCACCAGCGGGTGAACGACCGGTTCGCCCTTGATGCGAGCCGTGTCAGTGATTTCGCAATAGGTGCGGATCATCGGCGCCGCCGAAGGCAGCATCATCGCGACCGCCATCAGGAGCCACATGAAAACGAGCGCGCCGGCCTGCAAGCCGAGATCTGCGTCCAAGGGCACCGGTGAGAGGCACAGCACAAAGAACCGTTCCAGGAAATCGGGCAGCGGCAGTGGCGGCAGGCTGCGCAGGATCCTGTCGCCAGGGGCGCCGACGCCCGCAATCCCTGTTTCAGCCCCGCGGATTGCCATCGCCGCAAGAGACAGCCAGGCAAGCAGGATGCAAGCGCCGACAACGACGTTTACCGTGACGCGAGGATTGCGCGCGATGCCGGCCATGGCGCGGCCGGCGCGGTCGAGATGCCTGAAGTCGTCCTGCTGGCCGGTCATGACATCCGAATGGGCCGAATCGCCGCGTTGATCAAGCGGCATGATCTGACCTATATGCTCATCGAACGGCAGGTCGGGTGGACCCGCCTCGCATTGCAAGCCGGAAGCCGATCTTGGAGCATCAGCAAACTGCGCGGATACTGGTTGCCGGCACGGGGCCGGCAGGGCTGATCGCGGCGCTCGGTTTTGCCGCCGAAGGTTTCCCGGTGACACTGGTCGGGCCGGAGGCCACCGCTCCCGATGGCCGCACGACAGCCCTGATGAACCCTGCCTTGAAAGTGCTCGACCGGCTTGGCGTGCTCGAAGCCGTCAAATCCAAGGCGGCGCCCCTGAAAGTGATGCGCATCGTCGACGCCACCAGCCGGCTGATCCGCAGCCCGGTCGTCACCTTCCGCGCCAGCGAGATCGACGAGGACCAGTTCGGGCTGAACCTTCCCAACAGCGTCCTCAACCCGGCACTCGCCAGCGCCGTTGCCGCGCATGCCGGCATCGACCGGCTGATGTCGATAGTGGCGAACTGGCATCTCGATGCCGAGCACGCCCGTGCCGTCCTGGCCGACGGCAGCACGGTCGACGCATCGCTTGCGGTCGCCGCCGATGGGCGGTTGTCACCGGCGCGCCAGGCGGCCGGCATCTCGACCTCGGCCCGGTCCTACCCGCAGGCAGCTCTCGTCCTCAATTTCGGCCATAGCGGCGACCACGCTTTCACCTCGACGGAATTCCACACCGAGACCGGTCCGTTCACGCAGGTCCCGTTGCCCGGCAATCGCTCCAGCCTGGTCTGGGTGGTCAAGCCCGAGACCGCGACCGACCTCGCCGCACTGGACGATACGACGCTTTCTCAGCGGGTTGAACAGCAGATGC
>NZ_RZPH01000193.1:0-7430 GCF_004022825.1 Mesorhizobium sp. M7A.F.Ca.CA.004.04.2.1 | reverse complement strand
CCTGAAGATGGTGCGCAGCCCGCATCACCATGCCCGCATCCGCTCGATCGACACGTCGGAAGCGGAAAAGCATCCGGGTGTGGTGAAAATTCTGACCGCCAAGGACGTGCCGCACAATGTCTACACCATCCTGATCCTGATCCAGGTCGGGCCGGAGGACGAGACCGTACTGGCCGACGGCAAGGTGCGCTGGAAGGGCGAGGCCGTAGTGGCGGTGCTGGCCGAAACCGAGCGTGCCGCGCAAGAGGCCGCAGCCAAGGTCAAGGTCGACTATGAGGTGCTGCCGGCCGTCTTCGATATGGAAGAGGCGCTGAAGCCCGGCGCACCGCTGGTCAACGAATATCACGGCCAGAATTATTATCTCTACGACAGCGGCGAGTGCCGCAAGGTGCGCTTCGGCGATGTCGAGGCGGGCTTCGCCGGCGCCGACCACATATTGGAGGAGAGCTACCAGTCCTCGCCGATCGAACATGCGCCGACCGAGACCACCGGCTGCGTGGTGGCACCCGAGGGCAATGACCGCTTCACCTGCTACACCAACACGCAGGCGATGTTCTTCACGCTCGACAACACCTCGATCATCCTGCAGATGCCCGGCAGCAAATTGCATTTCGTCGGCGGCACCGTCGGCGGCGGTTTTGGCGGCAAAGTCGACGTCATCGTCGAGCCGATCGCCATCCTCGGCGCAAAATTAACCGGACGACCAGTCTGTTTTATCTACAGCCGCGAGGAGGAGATGCAGATATCGTCGCCACGCGCGGCCGAAAAGGTCGTCATCAAGGACGGCGTCATGAAGGACGGCCGCATCGTCGCGCGCAAGGTCACTGGCTACACCGATGCCGGCGCCTATTCGCGCCACTCGCCCTATGGCGCGCAGAAGGGCGCGGGGCACTATCCCGGCCCCTACACTATCCCGAACGTCTGGATCGACACCTACTGCGTCTACACCAACCGCACGCCCTCCTCCGCCATGCGCGGCTTCGGCGTCACCATCGGCGATTTCGCGCTGGAGGTGCAGATGGACAAGCTGGCGCGGCTGATCGGCATGGACCCGCTCGAATTCCGCTTCATCAACGCCTATCGCGACGGCGATATGAAAGCGCACCGCCAGCCGACCGAGGGCGCGGCGCTGATCGAATGCATGCAGGAAGCCTCGCGCGCCGCCAACTGGCCGGTGGCGGAGAAATACATGGCGATGTCATCCTACGTGAAGGGAGCTTGAGATGGCGATCAGGCGTGGACGCGGCGTTGCCGCGATCAACTATCCCACCGGCATGAACCTCGGCGGCGACCCGACGCAGGCGCTGGTGCATTCGACGCCGACCGGCAATTTCATGGTGACGCTGTCATCGGTCGATCTCGGCCAGGGCATGAAGCAGATCATGGCGCAGATCTGCGCCGAGACGATCGGCGTGCCGACCGACCGTGTCGTCGTCGACACCGCCGACACCGACACCGGCCCGCACTGCATGGGCACCTTCGCCTCGCGCGGCACACACCGCGCCGGCAACGCCGTCATCCAGGCGGCAAGGGAAGCCCGCCAGGTGATGCTGGAAGTGGCGGCCGAGGAGTTGGAGGTGAATGCATCCGACCTCGAGACCGACGGCCAGGGCAACATACTGGTCAAGGGCGCGCCGCAAAAGTCGATCTCGATCTTCGATGTCGCGCTGTCGGCGCATTTCAAGCGCGGCCGCTCGATCTCGGGCCGCGGCATGTTCCTGATCCCGCGCTCTTATCCCGAGAAAGAAACCGGCGCGATGAAGCCGTCGACCTGCTACGCGCATGCCTGCACCGTGGCCGAGGTCGAGGTCGACGACGAAACCGGCGAGGTCACCGTACTGACGGTGAAGAACGTCTTCGAGATCGGCCGCGCGCTGAACCCGAAAATGGTCGAACAGCAGCTGGTCGGCGGTTCGTGGATGGGCATCAGCCATGCGCTCTACGAGACGACCGAGCCCTATTATCCCAACCGCGATCATGGCGGCACCGACTTCAACCAGTATCTGATGCCGGGTCCCGGCGACCTCGCCGAGACCGAGATCATCGTGCTGGAGCGGCCATCGGCGGACGGACCATACGGCGCCAAAGGGCCGGGCGAAATGTGCGCCAACCCACAGATCCCGGCGGTCGCCAATGCCGTCTTCGACGCCGTCGGCGTGCGCATCGACACGCTGCCGATCACGCCGGAGCGCATCCTGCGCGCGCTGAAGGCGCAAGCGGCGAACTGAGGGCCGAAATGACCGGGACAAGCGCCGAGACATCAGCGACCTCGCCGGAGGCGGTGGCGCAGCATCTGGCCGCCTCGCGCTATCTGGCCGATGAAAGCCTTTCGACCGCCATCTTCCTGGCAATCCGGCTGGGCAAGCCGCTGCTGCTCGAAGGCGCGCCGGGCGTCGGCAAGACGGAAGCGGCCAAAGCGATCGCCGAGCTGCTCGGCCGCGATCTGGTGCGGCTGCAATGTTATGAAGGCATCGACGCCGCGCACGCGCTCTACGAATGGAACTACCAGCGCCAATTGCTTGCCATCCGCCATGCCGGCGAGCATGAGATCGACATCTATGAAGACCGTTTCCTGATCGCCCGGCCGCTGCTGCAGGTGCTGAAGGCGCCGGAACAACGCGTGCTGCTGGTCGACGAGATCGATCGTTCCGACCACGAATTTGAAGCGCTGCTTTTGGAATTCCTGTCCGATTTCCAGATCAGCATTCCCGAGCGCGGCACCATCCGCGCCACGGCGCAGCCGATCGTCATCCTGACCTCGAACCGCACCCGCGAGCTCGCCGAAGCGCTGCGCCGCCGATGCGTCTATCATTGGATTGGCTATCCCGACGCCGAGCGCGAGGCCGCCATCATCATGCTGCGCGCCGGCAATGTGGCTGAAGCAACGGCGCGCGCCGTGGCGACAGCCGTGCAGACCATTCGCGCTCGGCCGCTGGCCAAGCCGCCCGGCATCGCCGAGGCCGTCGAATGGGCCAACGCGGCGACCATCCTGGAGAGAGGCGGCAGCCCGTGGCCGGAAGCCTTCCGCCGCGCCATCGGCGTGCTGATCAAGGACGAGGAAGACCTTTCCTACATCGCACCGGAGCTTGGCCGGATCGTCGAGGAGGCGCTGGCGTGACGCGGGAGGTCATTTTGCAATGCTGGCGGGAGAGCGCCCCCCTCTGCCCTGCCGGGCATCTCCCCCTCAAGGGGGGAGATCGGATGTCATCCCCGCTTTCGCTAATCGCTCACGTCGCCGAACAGAGCGAAGCGTCGAACCTGCCAATCTCCCCCCTTGAGGGGGAGATGTCCGGCAGGACAGAGGGGGGCGCCACGCAATGATGCGGGAAACAAGCTTGCCTCGCGCCGCTGCGCCCTTCCTCAGCTTCGGCCGCTTGCTGCGCCGCTATGGTTTCGCCATCGCCCCCGAGCAGGTCTCCGGCTTCATGCAGGCGGTGACGTTGCTCGGGCCGCGCTCGATGGCAGACATCCGCGAGGCCGCCCTTTCCACGCTGGCGCCGCCGCCCGACCGCCGCGACGAATTCGAGGCGCATTTCCAGAGCCATTTTTATGGCAATACGTCCGCCGTGGTCGAAGGCGACGCCGACGAGGAAACTCGCATCAAGGATGATGGCGGCGCCGACGACGAACGGCTCGAGGCCGAACAAAGCCAAGAGGGCGGCGACCTCTCTTCGGCCCTGGAGCAGTTGAGTGTCCGCGACTTCCAGCGCGACGATGACAGGCTGACCGCCTTTCGTCGCAAACTCTCGACCGCTTTACCAGCCCGGCGCTCCTTCCGTACGATACGCACCCACTCGCGCGGTAAGCTCGATCTGCGCCGATCGCTCAGGGAAATCGTCAGCGCCGATGGCGACGTGCCCTCGCCGCTGCTGCGCCGCCGCCAGACCGTACCGCGCAAGCTGCTGCTGCTGATCGACGTTTCCGGCTCGATGAAGCTGCACACAGCGGACTATCTCAAGCTGGCACATGCGGCCGTGCAAGGTGCCGACCGCGCCGAGATATTCACCTTCGGCACGCGGCTGACGCGCATCACCACGGCATTGCGCATCCGCGACCGCGACCAGGCGCTGGCGCGCGCCGCTGCCCAGGTCGACGACTGGGACGGCGGCACCCGCATGGGACCGACGCTGCTCGCCTTCCTCTCGGTGCCGCGCTTTTCGTCGTTTGCACGCGGTGCCACGGTCGTGATCCTGTCCGACGCGCTGGAGCGCGGCGATCATGGCGAGTTGGAGACAGCCATGCGACGGCTGAGCGCCCGCGCTTTCCGGCTGTCGCTGGCCACACCGCTAGCCGGCGACCCGCGCTTCCGGCCGGCAACGGCTGCACTTCGTGCCATCCTGCCTGACCTGGACGACCTCGTCGATGGCTCGTCGGTGAAAAGCCTCACCGATTTCATCCTGTCGCTCGCCCGCCCTGCTTCAGCGGCGGCGACAATCTGGAAGAGGGTTTCGTGATGCAGAAAGCCATCGACGCGCATTTCCACATCTGGCGCCAAAAGGACCAGCCCTGGCTGGTCGGGCCGATGGTGCCGCGCATCTTCGGTCCCTACGAGCCGATCCGGCGCGACTACCCGATCGAGGAATTTCTCGAGGACCAGAGGGATTCAGGCGTCGAAAAGGCCGTCTATGTCCAGACCAACTGGGCCAAGGAGGATTTCGAGAAGGAAGTCGCCTTCCTGCAGAAGACATCCGACGAAACCGGCTGGCCGCATGCCATTGTCGGCTACACCGACATGACAGTCGAGGATATCAGACCGCAGATCGATCGCTTGATGAAATACAAGCTGCTGCGCGGCGTGCGCATGCAACTGCATTGGCACGAGACCCCGGCCTTCCGCTTCGCCGCCTCCGCCGACCAGGTGATCGACCCCAAGGTGCGCGCCAATGTGGCGCGGCTCAAGGACTATGGCCTCTCCTTCGACCTGCAGCTCTTCCCCGCTCAGATGAAGGACGGCCTGACGCTGGTCGGCGAAAACCCGGAGACGAATTTCATCCTCACCCATGCCGGTATGCTGACCGGCATGGAGCCGGAAACCACCGAAGCCTGGAAGGCAGGCCTGCGCACGCTTGCAGCCGCCCCCAACTTCTACGCCAAGCTCTCCGGCCTCGGCACCTTCGTCCACCGCAACGACCCGGCTCTGATCGCCTATATCGTCGACAATGCGATCGACATATTGGGCGCCGACCATCTGATGTTCGGCTCGAACTTTCCGATCGAGAAGCTTTGGACCAGCCACGCCGAGCTGATCAAGACGCACCGCGATGCGGTGGCCAGGCATGGTGCGGCGGCGGAGGCGGATATTTTCTGGAACACGGCGGAGAAGGTTTACCGGCCGGTGTGAGGCCTCACTTCACCTCGAACTGCGGGTCAACCGGAATCTGCATCGCCGTCACCAGATGGTTGGTCTGGCCGGCCAGCCCGATGATCGACACCAGATCGCCATGCTGCGCATCGGTCATGCCTTTGGCGCGGGCCGCCGCCGTGTGCGAGTGGACGCAGTAGGAGCAGCCATTGGCGGTCGAGACAGCAATGTAGATCATCTCCTTGGTCAGCGGATCGATGGCGCTGTCGGCGACCATCACCACCTTCAACTGTTCCCAGATCCGCTTCAGCGCCGGAGGATCATTGGCCAGCCCGCGCCAGAAATTGTTGACGAAATCAGATTTGCGCGTCGCGCGGATGTCGTCGAACACGGCTTTCACGGCGGGGATCTTTTCGACCTCGGCATCGCTGAGGAGTTTCGTCGTGGCCATGGCGTTCCCTTTCGTTTGAATTGAATCAAGTGTTGAGCAATTACGGCCAACCACCTTGGATGAATCGGTTTTCAGCCCCTCACCTTCGTCATCCTAGGGCGAAGCAGGAGCGAAGCTCCGTCGCGGAGACCCTAGGATCCATTCCGTGACGTCTCTCGAAGTGTGCGGCGGAGCAGAATCTTGCGCCGCAGCGACGCATGGAAGTCGCGGCATGGATCCTCGGGTCTGCGCCGCGTCGCTACGCTCCTTGCTTCGCCCGTGGATGACGAAGGGATGGACGTCCCGGCCAATTATCGACGTACGCACCGCCCGGAAACCTAATGCACAGCCGCGTACATGATCTTCTCCTCCGTCGCCTCGGCCGGCGAAAACTCCTCGACGATGCGGCCCTGGCGGCAGACCAGGATGCGGTCGGACAGGTTCATGATCTCCGGCAGGTAGGACGAGATGACGACAACGGCCAGGCCCTCGTCGGCCAGCCGGTTGATGATCTGATGGATCTCGGCGATCGCGCCGACATCGACGCCGCGCGTCGGCTCGTCGAAGATGACGATGCGCGGCTGCTGCACCAGCCCCTTGCCGATCACCACCTTCTGCTGGTTGCCGCCGGACAGTTCGACGACGCGCGCATTGTCGTTGATCGCCTTGATGTTCAACGTCTTCGTCCATTCGGCTGACAGCGCGCGCATTTCCTGCGCGTTGATCACCCAGGCCTTTTCGCGCCCCGCCGCCAGCAGCCCGCCGAACAGGTTCTCGGCAATGCCCATCGTCTCGAAGATGCCTTCGCTCTTGCGGTCCTCGGTGACATAGACGATGCCGTCAGCCACCGCCTCGCTCGGCACGAGATAGCGCACCGGCCTGTCATCGAGCTCGATGGCGCCGCCGCGCAGAAAGTCGCGCTTGTAGATGCCGGAGACGATCTTGAAGGTTTCGGTGCGGCCGGAGCCAATCAGCCCGAACACACCGGTGATCTGGCCCTCGAAGATCGAGAAGGACGTGTTGCGCACGACATTGCTCATCGAGATGTCCTGCACCGACAGCACCTTCTTGCCCGCCTTGCGAAGCTTCGCTTCGTCGCGCTGCCGGTAGATCTGTCCCGACAGCGTGCGCCCGACCATGGCGGAAACGATCCTGTCGCGGTCGAAAGCAGAGGTGTCGTCGGTGATGACCAGCTCGCCGTCGCGCAGGATGGTGATGCGGTCGGCGATATCGAGCGCCTCTTCCAGCGCGTGGCTGATGAAGACGATCGACACGCCGCTCGCCTTCAGCCGCCGGATCAGCGCGAAGAAGTGCCGCTTTTCTTCCGGCGTCAGCGTCGCCGTCGGCTCGTCGAAGATGATGATCTCGGCATTGTGGTGCACCGCGCGCGCGATCTCGACCATCTGCCGCTTGGCAGCACCCAGCGTCGCCACCATGGCGTTCGGGTCGACGGGAAAGTTCAGCGATTGCAGGAATTGCTGCGCCGAAATGTAGGTGCCGCGCAGCCGGTTGAGGAACTTTTCGGTGCCGAGATAAAGGTTCTGCGCCACCGTCATCGACGGCACCAAGCTGGTTTCCTGGAACACCATGGCGATACCGGCCTGAAGCGCCGCGTGCGGCGAGGCGTAGGCGATCTCCTGCCCCTTGTGGAACATCTTGCCCGAGGTGGCGTCGACCACACCGGCGATGATCTTGGTC